>JBARIB010000173.1:0-8189 GCA_049799535.1 Allostellaceae bacterium
GGCGTCGATCCGCAGATCTGGGACCCGCGGCACGATCCGGTGTTGCCGCAAGCCTATGGGGCCGAGGATGCCCCGGCCGGCAAGCGGGCCGCAAAGGCGGTCCTGCAGCGCCGGCTCGGCCTCACTGCAGGCAGCGTCGCACCGCTGCTCGGGGCAGTGAGCCGCCTCACTCCGCAGAAGGGTCTCGACCTCCTTCTCGCGTGTTTGCCGGCGATCGTCTCAGCGGGGAACCAGCTCGCCTTGCTGGGCTCCGGCGACGGTGATCTCGAGCATGGCTTCGCGAGTGCGGCCGAGGCACATCAACGACAAATCGCAGTCGAGATCGGCTACGACGAAGCCCTCTCGCACCTCATCATCGCCGGCTGCGACGTAATTCTCGTGCCCTCCCGCTTCGAGCCCTGCGGGCTGACCCAGCTTTATGGATTGCGTTACGGCAGTCTGCCGCTGGTCCGGCGGGTCGGCGGGCTGGCCGATACAGTGGTCGACGCAACATCGGTCAGCCTCGCGGAGGATCGCGCTACAGGGTTCGCGTTCGGTGGCGACAGTCCACAAGCCTTCTCTTCGGCGATTGCGCGCGCCGCCGCGCTTTATCGCGAGCCAGTGATCTGGCTCCGTATGATGCGGCGGGCCATGGCCCAAGACTTCAGCTGGGAATCCGCCGCGCGCCAGTATCTCACAGTCTATCGCGAGGTGCGGCCGGATGCGTTCACCTCGATCAGCTCGGCCGAGTGATCGTCACCCGGTTTAAACGCAAGGCATTGGGGACGTCATGCTCTCGTACTAATATGGCCAAAACCGCGGAGAGGCGACGAGATGCTTTTCAAATGTCTGCCACCAGGGGCGGAAATTCCGGGGCGATTTCCGGGCCCCGCGCATGCGCGGGGCAAATGGTTCACTGTCGATATCCACTGCCATGTGCTGACGCCGAAAGCCGTGGAAATGGTCGCAGGTCACGCCGCGGCGACCCGACATCCGCGGGAAGAATTTGCCAACGCGCGGACGCGCCAGGTCAACCGCGAGCAGGCCGAGCGCACCCGCATTCAGTTCACATCGGTCGAGAAGCGGCTCGCCGACATGGACCGTATGGGGATCGACATCCAGGCGATCTCGCCCTCGCCGAACCAGACCTATTACGGCGCCGACCCGGATCTCGGCATCGCCACGGCGCGCGTCGTCAACGACCATTTGGCTGACATCGTGGGCCGCCATCCCGATCGTTTTGTGGCGCTCGGCACGGTGCCGTTTCAGGCGCCGGATCTGGCAGTCGCCGAACTCGACCGCATCCACAAGTCGCTCGGCTTTCGTGGCATCGAGATTGCCACTAATGTTGCTGGCGAGGATTTCTCGGCCGAGCGATTTCGCAAGGTTTTCGCCCGGATTGAGGAGCTGGGGCTGCTGATTTTCATGCACCCAACCGGCTTTCCGGAAGCCCGGCGCTTTGCCGACCATTATCTCGTCAATGTGATCGGCAACCCGCTCGATACGACCGTGGCCCTCCATCATTTGATCTTTGGCGGCGTATTGCACGACCACCCGAACCTTAAGCTCGTAGCGGCGCATGGCGGCGGTTATCTGCCGGCCTATTCGGGCCGCATCGACCATGCGGCAGCAGCGCGCCCGGATTGCTGCGAAAAAATCAACCGTATGCCGACGACCTATCTGAAGCGACTCTATTTCGACACGATCGTCTACACGCATCACCAGCTCGAATATCTCGTCGAGCAGTACGGGGCCGATCACGTGCTGATGGGGACCGATTACCCCGCTGATATGGGCGAGGTCGATCCAATCGGCTTTGTCGAAACTGCGTCAGGGCTCGATGACAACGAAAGAGGAGCGATCCTGGGCGGCAACGCCGCACGCCTATTGAACATCGAGATCCCGAGGAGGTCGGAATGAGCCGCGCTGGCGAGGACATTCTGTTCAAATGCCTCCCGCTCGGGTCGGAACCGCTAGCCGGCCGCTTCCCAGGCCCCATTCACGCGCGCGGCAAATGGTTCACGATCGACATCCACTGCCATGTCCGCTGCGAGAAGGCGACGCAGTTGGTCGTCGGCAATCAGGTCGCCAATCCGCTTGCCGAGATGCAGAATGTCTCGCGCTGGTTTCTCGAAACCCAGGCCAACGAGCAGAGCCGCGCCATCAACCGGGCGAATGGCGAGCGCACCAATGAGCAGAGCGTCTCGCCGGAAAGGCGGATCGCCGACATGGACAGGATGGGGATCGACATCCAGGCGATCTCGCCGGCGCCGCGTCAAACCTATTACGGCGCCGACCCCGAGCTCGGCGTCGCCACGTCGCGCGCGATCAACGATTTCATTGCCGAGATCTGCGGACGCTACCCGGACCGCTTCGTGGGTCTCGGTACGGTGCCGTTTCAGGCCCCCGAGCTTGCGGTTGCCGAACTCGACCGATTGCACAAATCACTGGGCTTTCGCGGTATCGAGATCATGACCCACGTCGCCGGCGAGGATCTGTCGGCCGAACGCTTTCGCAAGATCTTCGCCCGCTGCGAAGAGCTGGGCCTCGTGGTGTTTATGCACCCGGACGGGTTCACCGAGGCCAGGCGCTTCGCCGACCACTATTTTGCGAACGTGATCGGCAACCCACTAGACTCGACAGTGGCATTACATCATCTGATTTTTGGCGGCGTGCTGCGCGACCATCCGAACCTCAAGCTCGTCGTCGCGCATGGCGGCGGATTCCTGCCGGCCTATTCGGGCCGCATCGACCACGCCGCGGCGGCCCGCCCGGATTGTTGCGAGCAACTCCACCGGATGCCGACCACCTATCTGAAGCGCGTCTATTTCGACGCGCTCGTCTATACCCACCACCAGCTCGAATATCTCGTCGAAGAATACGGCGCCGACCACATCCTGATGGGCACCGACTATCCCGCCGATATGGGGGAGGTCGATCCGATCGGCATGATCGAAGGCACCCCAGGGCTCGACGACGTCGAGCGCCGCGCGATCCTCGGCCGCAACTCCGCAAGGCTGCTCAACCTCGAAATCCCCGCGACCTCGCGCTAGAGTGAACTCGGAGTGCCCTCCCTCGTCTTCCCGGCGAAAGCCGGGACCCCATAGCCGAAATGGACTTCGGCCTTCGCCGGGGTGGCGGGGGTGACGGCGCCATCGTTATACCACGGAGGGATGCATGAAATTTCTGACTGACGAACAGTTGCGGGAATTGCTGCCGGCCGAGACATCGTCGTTTCCGTCGCCGGTACCGACCCAAATCGTCTCGAGCGACGAATACCTGCCGGTGCCGCAAACCGAAAAGCAGCGCGAGGTCGAGGCGCGGCTGAAGGATCTGAGCGACCGGCTCGCGCGGCGGCAGGGCCTGTCGCGCCGACGGTTTTTTCAGACCGCCTCGGGCATGGCGGCCTCGTTCCTGGTGATGAATCAGGTCTATGGCCGGCTCTTCGAGGTCAGCGAGGCGGAAGCGGCGACCCCGGATATGGCGGCCGAGCGTGCCGATGCCTTGTCGAAGCAGTTCATCATCGACGGCCACACGCATTTCTTACGCGACGACACCCGCCTGATGGGCTTCATCAAGGCGCGCGAGGCAGTCGGCAAGGCCGGCTGGAACAAGGAGCTCGCCGGCAAGGAACAGACCATCGACGACCTGAAATACGCGAATTACATCAAAGAAATTTACATGGACAGCGACACCAAGGTGGCGCTGTTGTCGAATTCGCCCTCGGAGGTCCCCGAGGACTGGTTCATTCCGCAGGAGCAGGTGTTCAAAACCCGCGAGCAGGTCAACAAGGAGGCCGGCTCGCGCCGCATGATGGCGCACTTCACGATCACACCGGGCTGGCCCGGCTGGCTCGAGCAGGTCGACCAGGCGATCGAGCTCTACAAGCCCGACTCGTGGAAGGGCTATACCGTCGGTGACAATACCCACAAGGAGCTCGCCCACTACCCTTATCATCTCGACGACGAAAAGTTGATGTACCTCTTCTACGAGAAGGCGGTGAAATCGGGCATCAAGAATGTGTGCATTCATAAGGGGCTGTTCGCACCGGCAATCGAGGAGAAATTCCCGCGGCTGCGGCCCTATGCCGATGTCAGCGATGTCGGCAAAGCCGCCAAGGACTGGCCGCAGCTCAATTTCCTGATCTACCATTCGGCCTACCGCTGGATCGGCGCCGCGCCTGCCGAGGGGATGGCCGAATTCGACCGCACCGGCCGCAGCTCGTGGACGAGCGATCTCGCCGAGATCCCGGAGAAATATGGGGTCACCAACGTCTATGGCGATTTGGGTCAGCTCTTCGCCTGGACCGCTGTGGCCGAGCCGCGCCTCGCTGCGGCGCTGATGGGAACGCTGGTGAAGGGGCTTGGCGCCGACCACGTGTTGTGGGGCACGGATGCGGTCTGGACCGGCGCGCCGCAATGGCAGATCGAGGGTCTGCGCCGCCTTGAGATCCCCGAGGAGATGCAGAAGCGCTACGGCTTCAAGCCGCTGGGGCCGGCCGACGGCCCGGTGAAGAACGGGGTTTTTGCCGATAACACCGTGCGGCTCTACAATTTCGACAAACGCGCCGAGCTTGGCCGGCCCGACCGTTTTGCCGAGATCAAGGCCGATTACGTCAAGAACGGCCCCGGCCGCAGCAACCTGCGCTACGGCTACGTCCGCAACGCGGTCTGACATGGCGGCGTGTTACGGCGCAACCTGATCCGGGCTGCACTTTTCGGCTTGGCGACCTCGCCGGCATTGGCGCAGGAGAAAATGTCGCAAGCTGACGCGGAGTATCAGGACCGGCCAAGGGACGGTCTGAGTTGCGCTGCCTGCAGCTTGTTCCGCAAGCCTCGTTCCTGCGAGGTCGTTGAGGGCGACATCAGCCCCAATGGCTGGTGCAAATTTTTTGATTTGCCGGATTGAGGAGCGCGAGCAATGTTCACGGAATTCAACTTGAGGAGCGATCTATGACATCGGCAATCCATCCCCAGCTTTCGCATTGCGGCGTCTATGCCCGTGATATCTCAAAGATGGTGGACTTCTATACCCGCGTGGTCGGCCTCGTCGTGTCCGACCGCGGCATCAGCAGCCGCGGCGGCGAGCTCGCCTTCATGACTGCCGCGCCCGAGCATCACCACCAGTTCGTCGTTGTGTCCGGCCGGCCCCCGGAGGGCACGACGACGGTCAACCAATTGTCGTTTAAGGTGGCTGGTCTCGACCAGCTGAAGGAAATCTTCGGCCGAGTTCGCAAACAGGGGATCGAAACGATCCGCCAGACCAGCCACGGCAACGCGCTGTCGGTCTACTTCCCCGATCCCGAGGGCAACCAGATCGAGATTTATATGGATACGCCGTGGTATGTGCCGCAGCCGCACGGCGTGCCGATCGATCTGTCACTGCCCAATGACGAGATCATAGCGCAGAACGAGAAGCATTGCCGCGAAACCTCCGGCTTCATGCCGCTCGACCAATGGAAGGCCGAAATCCGCAGCCGGCTGAACCGCGCCTGATCGCTGCGAAGTTGTCGAATGCCATGCGCGGCTTATGACTGCGAAGCCTGACCCAGTCTGACGATCCCAGACCCGCACCAATGAAATCTCCGTCATTCGAGTACCGATTTCCAAAGAGCATTCATAGAGGCTCTTGAGCAGGCAGGGGAAGGGTGGGGAAGGGCCGATGATCGGCGCAAACCGCTATATCGGCAGTCCGGTCAGACGGGTGGAGGACCGGCGCCTGCTGCGCGGCCGCGGCGAATTTGTCGGCGATCTAAGGCGCCAGGACCTGCTGCACGCAGCGATCCTTCGCAGCCCGGCCGCGCATGGCCGGATCCGCTCGATCGACCCGCAGGCGGCGCTCGCACTAGACGGCGTGCACGCGGTCATCACTGCGGCCGAGATCGGCGCAGTGCCGGTCATCCCGCTGCGGCTGCAGACGTCGCCCGCGACCGAACCATTCCGCCAGCCGGTCATCGCCTACCAGAAGGTCCGCTATGTCGGTGAGCCGGTCGCGGTCGTGCTGGCCGAGAGCGCAGCGCTCGCCGAGGATGGCGTGGAGGCCATTGGGCTGGAGATCGACGAATTGCCGGCGGTAGTGGACCGTCTCACCTCAGGCAAGCACGAGATTTTGCTGTTCGAAGGGGCCGGCAGCAATCTCGCAATGAAATTCACTGCTACACGTGGCGATGTCGATGCAGCGTTTCGCGAGGCCGAATTCACATTGCGCGAGCATTTCCGGGTGCAGCGGCACACGGCACTCCCATTGGAGCCGCGCGGGCTCCTCGCCGAATGGGACGCGGCAAAGTGCCGGCTGACGGTCTCGGGTGCCGCCAAGGTGCCCTTCTTCAATCGCCGCGCATTGGCGCAGATGATGGACCTCTCCGAGACTGCCGTTGATCTGATCGAGAATGATGTCGGCGGCGGGTTTGGCGCGCGCGGCGAGTTCTACCCCGAGGACTTCCTGGTTCCGTTTGCCGCGCGGCATGCCGGCCGGCCGGTGATGTGGATCGAAGATCGCCGCGAGCATCTGATGGCGATGAACCATGCCCGCGAGATGGATTGCGAAGTGGAAATCGCCTGCCACCGCGACGGCACGATTCTTGGCTTGCGCGGCGATATTTTTGTCGACCTCGGCGCCTATATTCGCACCAACGGTCTGACCGCGCCGCGCAATGTTGCACAGTTCTTTACCGGGCCTTATCGCATCCAGAACATTCGCCTGTCCTCCTCGGCGCTCGTCACTAACAAGACGCCGACCGGGACCTATCGCGCGCCCGGCCGCTACGAGGGAAGCTTCTTCTGCGAGCGGCTGATCGAATTGGCTGCGCGCGGGCTCGGCATCGACAGCGTCGAGATGCGCCGGCGCAACCTCGTCACCGACGCCGAGATGCCGTATCCGCTGGCGCATATCGAACCTGGCGACCTTTACGCGCAGACCGAATGCGACAGCGGTGATTATCGGCAGGCGCTCGATCGCTGCCTGGCCGAATTCGGCTGGGCCGAGAAGCAGAAGTTACAGGGGCGGCTGATCGACGGGCGCTATCACGGCGTCGCGGTCGGCTGCTTTATCGAAGGCGGCGGGGCCGGCCCCAAGGAAAATGCGCGGCTGGAATTGGAGCCCGACGGCTCGGTCACGGTCTATGTCGGCTCGGCGGCGGTTGGGCAGGGGCTGGAGACGATCATCGCGCAGATCGCCGCCGATACGCTCGGCATGACGATCGACAAAATGCGGGTGTTGCACGGCTCGACGATCTATCTCGAGGAGGGGTTCGGCTCCTTCCACTCGCGCTCGACCGTGCTTGGCGGCTCGGCGGTGTTCGAGGGCGCCATAGCCCTCCTCCAAAAGATCCGGACCGCGGCATCCGAGCGGCTTGGCTGCGCGGCGGAGGCAATCGAGGTTACCGACGACCGTGCCGGCCTCCCAGGCGGCCGCTCGGTTACGCTGGCCGAACTGGCGGGGCAAGGGCTCAAGACCGAGGCCAGTTTTGTGAACCACCACAAGCATACTTATGCCTATGGCACTGCTGCCGCCCATGTCGCGGTCGATCCCGGCACAGGCGGTGTCGAGCTCATCGACTATCTCGTCGTCGAGGATGTTGGACGCATCGTCAACCCGCTGACCCTGCATGGCCAGGTGATCGGCGCCACGGTGCAGGGCCTCGGCGGCGCCTTTATGGAAGATCTCGTCTATGATGCGCAAGGGCAGCTGCTGACCGGCACTTTGGCCAATTACTTGATCCCGACGGCGAGCGATTTCCCGAGGATCCACGCGATTTCCTTGGAAGAGCGGCCATCACCGACCAATCCTCTCGGGGTCAAGGGGGCGGGCGAGGGCGGCATCATTCCCGTCGGCGGGCTTATGGCCAATGCCGTCGCCGCTGCGCTAGCCTCGCTCGGCGTCGCGCCGCGCGACATGCCGCTCTCGCCCTCGCGTATCTGGCAGCTGATCGAGGCAAGCCGCAATCAAACAGCATAGGAGGATAGGATGGCGCTGGTACCCTTGGCGTCAAAGGGCAACTACTTTCACGTCTATGATTTTCGCGTGAAGCCGGGCCGCGGCGACGAATTCATCGAATTGTTCAACAGCTTTGATTATGGCGACGACAACCCGTTCCACCGTTCGAAGGCGCAGGCAAAGGATGGGGTCTTGTGCCGCGACACCGAGGACCCCGACCATTTCTATCTGATCGGCGAGTGGTCGGATATCCGCGAGCATCGGCGGATCCGCGA
>JBARIB010000174.1:0-3947 GCA_049799535.1 Allostellaceae bacterium
GTGTGAATACGGGCGAGCTCGCAGCCAAGCCGCTCGGCGATTGCGGGCAGCGCGGGATCGAGGACGGGATCACGGGTGATGCGATGCGCTGCAGCCGTTCCGTTGACCCGCCGCATAATGAAGAACGGCTTGCCGAGGATAGCAGGATCCTCGCTCGCGACGAGCGGTTCCGGAACCGTAACCCCGGCGGCGAAAGCGGCTTTGATCACGGCGAATTCCTGCAGCCGATCGAGGCTCGCGGCTACGCCGGTCGGGGCTGCGGTGCGTAGCACGAGCTGCTGATCGCCGGCCAACGTGCCGCCGGAAAAATTCGCTTCGATCGCCCAATTTTCCTGGACAGCACCACCCCGCAACTGCGCAAGTCCGGTAAGCTCGACGGCGCTAGCTCGAGTGGCGGAGGCGAGAAACCGCGCCAAGGCCCCGCGGCGCTCGATCAGCCGGTCAGATTGCGCCGACGCCGTGTCCGCCATCGACAGCAATCACTGCGCCGGTGATGTATGCGCCGGCTGGTGATGCCAGAAGCAGCATGGCGCCGTCGAGATCCTCGGCCTGCCCGAGGCGCTTCAGCGGAATGCGAGAGATCAGCGCCTTGCCGGCCTCGCTGTGGAAAAAGGCGCGGTTGAAATCGGTCTCGACATAGCCTGGCGCCAGCGCATTGACAAGGATGCCGTACCGCGCCAATTCCATCGCCAGCACATGGGTCAGGTGGGTCAGTCCGGCCTTGGCGGCGCAATAAGCCGGTACCCGGCCGATCGTGCGGTAACCGAGCACCGACGAGATATTGATAATCCGGCCTGGGCGCTTCAGTCCTACCAAGTGATGAGCGAATTCGCGCGCTGCGAGCCAGGCGCCCTTGAGGTTTGTATCGACCACGTAGTCCCAATCGGCCTCGGTGTGCTCGAACAGCGGCTTGGAAACGACGACCCCGGCATTATTGACCAGGATCGACAGCGGCCCGAGCTCGGTTTCCGCTCTCGAGATGGCGGCCGAGACGCTCTCCGACTGGGTAACGTCGCAGGCGATTGGTAGGCTCTGCCCTCCCGCAGCCCCGATCTCGCGGGCCAGCTCCGCCAGCCGGTCGACCCGCCGCGCCGCCAGCGCCACCTTGGCGCCAGCAGCAGCCAGGAGCTCGGCAAGGTGTCGCCCGATCCCGCTAGAGGCGCCTGTAACAAGCGCTACCTGACCCGCCAGATTGAAACTCGGCAGATCGGTCACGGCGCGATCTCTTTGGCGCGACCGCGCAATTCGAATTTTTGGATCTTGCCGGTCGAGGTCTTCGGCAACCGACCGAACAAGATCGTCCGCGGCACCTTGTAATGGGCGAGGTTAGCACGGCACCAGGCGATGATGTCATCGGCGGAGACCGGACCGGTATCCGGTTTCAGCGTGACGAACGCGCAAGGGGTTTCTCCCCAGACTGGGTCCGGACGGGCAACCACTGCGGCCTCCATGACCTGCGGATGGCGGTAGAGGGCGTCCTCGACTTCGAGGGAAGATATATTTTCGCCGCCCGAGATAATAATGTCTTTCGAGCGGTCCTTGATCTCGACATAGCCGTCTTGATGACCGACAGCGAGGTCCCCGGTGTGAAACCAACCGTGCTCAAAGGCACTGTGGGTGGCCGTAGGGTTCTTCAGATAGCCCTTCATCAGTGTGTTGCTGCGCAATACCAGCTCGCCCAACGTGTTGCCGTCGGCCGGGACATCCATCATCGTTTCCGGATCGACAACGCGCTGAGCGTCAAGCGTCAGGTAGTTGACCCCTTGGCGAGCCATACGGGCTGCACGCTCCGATAGGGGCAGGTCGGCCCATTCCTGCTGCCAGGCGCATAGCGTTGACGGGCCATAGCTTTCGGTGAGCCCATAAAGATGCGTAATGCGGAAGCCCATCCGCTCCATCGCCTCGATAATTGCCGAGGGCGGTGCGGCCCCTCCGGTCGCGACTTCGACGACGTGATCGATATGGCGCTTTACTGCTTCTGGAGCGTGCACCAGCATGTTCAGCACGATCGGCGCGCCGCATAAATGGGTGACCTGATGCTCGGCAATAGCGGCGAAAATTGCTGCGGGATCGACGCGGCGCAAGCAGACATGAGTGCCGGCCACCGCCGTTACGGCCCAGGTGTAGGTCCAGCCGTTGCAGTGGAACATCGGCAAAGTCCACAGATAGACCGAACCGCGGTCGAGCCCAAAGGTGATCGCGTTGCCGAGCGCATTCAGAAAGGCGCCGCGGTGGTGGTAGACGACGCCCTTCGGGTTGCCGGTGGTACCCGAGGTGTAGTTGAGCGCAATCGGCTCCCATTCGTCTGCCGGCTTTGACCAATCCGTTGTGGCATCGCCTTCGGCGAGAAAGGCCTCGTATTCGATTTCGCCGAGCGAGGCGCCGCCGGTGCCGTCATCGATTTCGACGAGCGGCAACGCGCTACCGAACTCGCGCAAGGCATCCTGGACGAGCGGTGCGAATTCGCGGTCGGCGATCAGCAGCTTCGCTTCGCCATGCGCCAGGATGAAGGCGATCGACCGGGCGTCGAGCCGATAGTTCAGCGCATTCAGCACCCCTCCGGCCATCGGCACGCCGTAATGCGCCTCGAGCAAAGCCGGCACGTTTGGCGCCAGGACGGCGACCGTATCGCCGCGTCCGATGCCGCGGCGCCGCAGTGCATCGGCAAGTCTCCGGCATCGCTCATAGAAGCGGCGATAGGTGAACCGGCGAGCTTCGTGCACGACCGCGAGTTTGTCGGGATAAACGGCGGCTGCCCGCGACAGGAAACCGATCGGGGTCAGGGCGGTAAAATTTGCCGCGTTGCGGGCGAGGTGCGGCGCGTCGTAGCGATCCCGGTCGCGAGGATCTTCGGCCGATAACACGGTTAAGCCTCTTTCCAGCCCGACGATTGTCGCGCATCCTCATGGCACGCCGCGCCAGCGTCAAGCGGCGGAGGAAAGCATGCAAATCGATATCGTTTCGGACGTTATCTGCCCGTGGTGCTTTATCGGCAAGCGCCGGCTCGAGCGGGCGCTGGCGCTGCGACCCGACCTGACGGCGCGCCTGTCATGGCGGAGCTTTCAGCTCAACCCGGAGATGCCCGTCGAGGGTATCTCGCGGGAGCTCTACCTGTCGGCGAAGTTCGGCAATGCCCGTGCCGCCGAGCGGCTCTATGCCGCCGTCGCGACCGCGGGTCGCGCTGTGAGGATTGACTTTGCCTTCGATCGGATACGGCGCGTTCCGAATACGTTGTGCGCTCACCGGCTGATCCGGCTGGCCGGCGATGAGGGCTGCGCCGATCGGGTGGTCGAATCCTTGTTCCGGGCCTATTTCCTGCAGGGGCTCGATATTGGCGATATTGAAATTCTCGCGACGATCGCGGCGGGGGCGGGTCTCGATGAACAAGAGGTCCGCCGCTACCTCTCCGGAGAGGCCGGTGCCGCCGCAGTGCGCGCCGAGGAGCAGCGCGCCCGGCGGCTTGGCATTCACGCCGTTCCGTTCTTCATTCTCGACCGCGGCTATGCGATCTCCGGCGCGCAGGAGCCCGAGATGTTCCTGCCGCTCTTCGACATGGCGCAGGGCATCGTCGAGCCCGCGCCCATCCAGGCCTAAAGCTCGAAGCCGTAGAGTCGGGCGGCGTTGGCGCGGGTGATCTTAAAGCGGTCTTCGGGGCTGGCGTCCTTGAAGTCGCGCGCGACCACCTCCTGCGAGTGCGGCCAAGTCGATGCCTGGTGCGGATAATCCGAGGACCACATCAGCTTGTCGACGCCGATGAAGTGCCGGTTCTGGACGCCGACGTAGTCATCGATATAAGTGGCCCACATCTGGCGCTGGAAGTACTCGCTCGGCTTCAGCTTGTTGGTGAACCCGGCGGAGATGCGCTGGCGCTCGAAGGTGCGGTCCATGCGCTGCAGGTAATAGGGCAGCCACCCGATATTGTTCTCGGCCGAGACGATCTGCAGTTC
>JBARIB010000175.1:0-1820 GCA_049799535.1 Allostellaceae bacterium
TGTACTCGCCGGCGAGCGAGGTGTCGACCAACGGTCTCGAGAAGGCCGGCGCTGCTCCAAACCCTCTCGGCCGATCTCGACTATGATTACCAGGCGCGGGTGCGGTTGACTGGGCTAGCGAGGATGACGATCAATTCGCTACAATAAGGTGCTCGGCGCGACGCTGGCACTCAGTTGGGGCGCAGTCACCGCTCGGCCAGCCATCGCGCCGATTGCTCACGTGATCGGTGCCGCGCGCGTGAAAGGGACGGCACCCACGTAACCGGTCCTTTCCCTGACAAAGCTGCCGATGCGGTTGATCGCCCGGCGGGCTTCGGGAATCAACGGCACAAACACATGCCACACATGCGGCATACGCGACCAGATTTCGAGCTCGACGTGACATCCCGCCGCGCGCATGCGATCGGCCATGCGCACGGCATCGTCGTGTAGCACTTCATCGCTGCCGACTTGGATGATCGTCGGCGGTAAGCCGGCGGGATCGCCGTAGAGGGGTGAAACGTAAGGGGTACGCGGATCGACCCCGGCCAGGTAGCCGGTGACGAAGAGCGGCGGTTCATCGGAACGGAGCATCGGATCGGCGGTCGCATTCCGCCTCAGCGAGGCGCCGGTCAGCGCGAGATCGGTCCAGGGCGACAGCGCCACCGCAGCGGCCGGCAGAGGGCGCCCTTCGTCGCGCAGCCGGAGCATCAGCGAGAATACGAGCCCGCCACCCGCCGAATCGCCCATCACCGCAATTCGCTTCGGATCGGCTCCGTCTGCAAGTAGCCAGTTATAGGCCGTGAAGGCATCTTCGAGAGCGGCAGGAAAGGGATGTTCAGGTGCGAGCCGGTAATCGACCGCGAGCACGCATGCGCGCGCTGCCGCAGCGACGCGCCAGGTCACGTGACGGTAAAGATGGGGCGAGCCGACGATGAACGCCCCGCCATGCAGGAAGAGGACATGGCGGCGCTCGTCCGAAGCTGGGGTGGTGATCAGATGCGCCTTGACGCCGTCCGCATCGATGGCGAGCGTCCTCGTATACGCCGGCGGGTTCGGTACAAGGCGTTCGGCCGCCGAGACGAATTGCCGATGTTGCGCGACCGTCACCCCACCACAGTTTCGACGTTTGATGAACGAGCGCAAACCCAAACGCACGATCTCGGCCTGCAAACTCATCTAACTCGTTTCCCCTTCCCGGACATATCCGGCAAAGATACCAATCTACGCCTGTGCTGACACATTTCTTTCATTATCTCTAGCCGGCAACAGCGTTGAGGAGAGGCGAGTGTGCGGTTCTCACCGCTAGTCGATCGCATCGCGGGCAGGGGCGCAGGCGCGTGGGGCGTCCATATGGCGGCGGCGCGAATGCGCGATGCCGGCGAGGATGTGATTTTTCTGACCGTCGGCGATCCCGACCAGGCGCCCCCGGAAGCGGTCATCGACGCCACGATCGATGCGTTACGCCGGCATCGCACAGGATATTCTTCGATCGTCGGCTATCCGCGCGTTCGGCAGGCGATCGCGGCGCGGTTCGAACGGCGCACCGGGCAGCCCTGCGGTGCCGACAACGTCGTCATCACACCGGGCGCGCAGGGCGGCGTCTTTTGCGCCCTGCAGTGCCTGGCCGGGCCCGGCGACGAAGTCATCGTGCCCGAGCCGATCTACAACACTTACGAGGCGGTCGTCGGAGCGAGCGGGGCGCGCCTCGTGACGGTGCCGCTGCAGGCCGACCGCGGCTTTCACCCGGACCTCGAAACCGTCGCCGCCGCGATCACGCCGCGTACTCGCGTCATCTGGATCAACAGCCCGCATAACCCGACCGGCGTCGTGTTCACGGC
>JBARIB010000176.1:0-17182 GCA_049799535.1 Allostellaceae bacterium
AATGTCCTGGCCATCGATCTCGATCGAGCCGGCATCGACATCGTAGAAGTGGAAGAGGAGCCGCGCGATCGTCGATTTGCCGGCGCCGCTCGGGCCAACGATCGCCACCGTCGCGCCGGGGGCCACACGGAAATCGACGTCGGCCAGGATCGGCCGCCTGGGATCGTAGCGGAAATCGACACCGTGAAACGCTACCGCTCCAGTCCTGGTCGCCAGCTCCGTCGCTTGCGGCCGATCGACGATCTCGGGCGTCACCGCGAGCAGCGTCGTCATCTGCTCAAGATCGGTCAATGACTGCTTGATATTGCGATAGACCATGCCGAGAAAGTTGAGCGGCGTATAGAGCTGGATCAGATAGGCGTTGACCAACACGAAGTCCCCGACGGTCATCTCGGCGGCCGCGACGCCTTTTCCCGCCAGAATCATCACCCCCACGAGCCCAACGGCGATAACTGTGCCCTGACCGAGGTTGAGCAGGGTCAAGGTCGTTTCGCTCTTGACCGCGGCGCGTTCATAGGCCTGCAGCGCCGCATCGTAGCGGCGCGCTTCGTGCTCCTCGTTGGCGAAATACTTGACCGTCTCATAGTTGAGCAAACTGTCGACGGCCTTGGTGTTGGACTCGGTGTTGCGATCGTTCATTTCGCGGCGAAAGCGCACCCGCCAGTCGGTGATCGAAAAAGTAAAGGCGATGTAAATGAGGATCGTTGCGAAGGTGACGACGGCAAAGGTCCAATTGAACAGCCGCCAGAGGATCCCGCAGACCAGCAGGATCTCGAACAAGGTCGGCACGACGTTGAACAGCATAAAAGACAGCAGGAAATCGACGCCCGCCGTGCCGCGCTCGACGGCTCGTGACAACCCGCCGGTGCGGCGTTCGAGATGAAAACGAAGCGACAACGCGTGGATGTGGCGGAATGCCGTCAATGCCATCCGCCGGATCGCGCGCTGGCTGACCTTAGCGAAGACGGCATTGCGCAGCTCATTAAGGCCTTGCGACATGACGCGCGCGAGGCCGTAGGAGACGATTAGCGCCACCGGCACTGTGATTGCGGCCCTGGTCGGGGAAAGGGCATCGACGGCGTGCTTGTACAGAAGCGGGACGCAGATATTGACGAGCTTGCCGGCGATGAGAAACACGAGAGCCAGCACGACCCGCACCCGTAGCCCCAGCGCATCGCGCGGCCACAGATAGGGAGCCAGCGACTTGAGCGCGCGCAATTCGTCTTTAAGCCGGCCCTTCTGCCGCGGCGGCCCCAGCCCCAGGTGCGGACGCCCGTGCGGACTCATCCGGTAGGCTCCGCCGGTTCTGGACCCGTAAGCCGCGCCGTACCGAGTGCGCGCGTCAGCTTGATTGTCGTCAATAGGGCGGCGGCGACCAGCGCCGCTCCCCAGAAAAATGCGGCGTTGCGCCCGAACTCAGCAAAGAAGAACCCGGCGGCTGCGGGGCCGAGCACACGCGAGAGGCTGCCCACTGATTGGGATACTCCGAGCACTTCCCCCTGTTCCTCGCGCCCGGCCCGGCGCGAGATCAGGCTGTTGAGCGAGGGTTGCGTCAGCCCCATGCCGATCGCCAACGCGCTCACGGCGACGGCTAGAATCGGAATGCTGCGCGCGAGCGGCATCACCAGAAGCCCAATGCCGATCAGCACAAGGCCGCAGAGCAACAGCCGATCCTCTCCAAAACGCCGCGTTAGCTTGCCGATGAGCCCGCCTTGCAAAATTGCCGAGAGCACGCCGACATAGGCAAACACGTACCCGACTTGGCCTGGACCCCAGCCGAATTGTACGACTGCCCACAGCGCAAAGGTGCTCTCCATCCCGGAAAAGGCCAGGATCACCAAAAAGAAGATCAGGATTAGGCGCGACAATACCGGGCGGCCGAGCACGTCCGCGATCGCGCTGAACCGGCCGCGCGCAGATCCAGATTTGCGGCGCCGGTCCTTGGGCAGACTTTCCGGGAGCAGCAGAACCACACCGCACAACGCGGCAAAAGAAAGTCCCGCCGCCACCCATGCCGGGGTCTGCATATCGGCGCTTGCCGGATCATGACCCGCCAGCAGTCCACCCAAGGCTGGGCCGATGATAAAGCCCAATCCGAAAGCTGCACCGATCAGGCCCATTCCCTTGGCTCGCTCCTCCGGCTTGGTGATATCGGCGATATAGGCTTGGGCGGCGGCAATATTTCCGGCACAGGCGCCGGCCAAGCCACGCGCTGCGAACAGCATCCACAACGCTGTGGCGCTACCGATCCAAAGATAGGCGAGCACAGAGGCGGCCATGCTGACCATCAGCACCGGCCTCCTGCCGACCCGATCGCTGAGCCTTCCCCATAGCGGTGCGGTGAAGAGTTGCGCCAGCGAATACACCGCCAGCAGTACCGTCACCTGTTCTGGCGAAGCGGTAAAACGCAGCGCATAAAACGGCAGCAGCGGGATGACGAGGCCGAACCCGACGAGATCGACGAAGACAATGAGAAAGAGGGTCGGCATCTGTGCCGCCCTGATATCGCGCACCGACCGCGGCGCGACAAGAGCTTTGCCCTGCGGCCGGATGTTCGGAGGGCGAGTTGCTAACGCGGACCGCTGGAGTGCCGAACCTGGAGCTCTCTATACAAGCGCATCGCGAAGAGGAGGGCCAACATGCCAATTAATGTCCAGATGAGCGGCAGGGGCGCTATGCGCGCGATCGCCGTTGCGGCCCAGGCGATGACCGAGAATACCGTCAGGGTCACCGCCGTCGTGATGAGACCGGCGAATATTCGGCTATCCACCGGACGCCTGCTCGGAAGCCAGACAGCCGCGGCCGCTGCGACAAGCCCAGCGCTGCAGCCGACCATCAGAAGGTTGTGCAACAAGTGGCCTCCTTAGGGAGTGCATTGAAAAGCTCACCCCCTCTCGCGCGCGTGAGCTGCTCGAACAAGACCTCAATGCTGCGGCGATCGACGCCGTCACTCTTCATGAGGAGGCCGATCAGGGGATCAGCGACCAGCTCGGCGAGCGAATATTCGGCGAAACCGTCCTTCATGACCCTCTCCTAACAGCCCCTCGCCTCGATTCATTCCGGCTGACTAGTAGCTAATTCGTTAATCGCCGGGCGCTACACAGAGTTTCAGGGGGGGCAAGCGTGACAGGAATCGATATTCTGGTGTCGGGAGATGAGAGCTGGCCTCCGCGTGCAGATTCCCGATTGGTTCTCAACGCCTCGCTTGCTCCTGGGACAGCGATCAGCAGGCTGGACGCAACGGTCGCGACCTTTCACATTTCTTCCCCGTACCCGATAAGGAGGGGCCAACGATGGAGCTCGGAAAACTCGGCGTCTGGGTGTCGATGGACAGCATGACGGCACCCGCCGCGGCGGCTTTCGCCAAGCGTGTCGAGGAGTGGGGATACTGCGCACTGTGGATTCCGGAGAGCCGGGGACGCAACGCGCTCGTGCTCTCCTCCTGGCTGCTAGCGCACACGCAAAACCTTATCGTCGCGACGGGCATCGCAAACATCTACGCCCGCGATCCGATGGCTATGGCGAATGGTCAGCGTGCGCTTGGCGAGCAATCGGACGGCAGGTTCCTGCTCGGCGTCGGCGTATCGCATCGGCCGATGGTGCAGGGAGTGCGCGGCCACACCTACGGCAGGCCGGTTGCGACGATGCGACGCTATCTGCAGGCGATGCGGGAGGCGCCCTACCAAGCCCCGATGCCGGCTGAAAAACCATTGACGATCGTAGCGGCTTTGGGGCCCAAGATGATGGCGTTATCCGCCGAACTCGCCGACGGCGCACACCCGTATAATACGACGCCGCTGCACACGGCTCAGGCGCGTTCGATCCTCGGTTCCGGAAAGCTTTTGTGCCCTGAAGTTTGGGTGCTGCTCGAAACCGACCAAGCTGCGGCGCGACGCGCCGCGCGCGAGGCGCTATCTCGGTATATGCAGCTGGAGAACTACGTCAATAACTGGCGGCGCGAAGGTTTCGGTGATGACGATCTCGCTGGCGGCGGCTCAGAACGCTTTCTCGATGCCATGGTGGCGTGGGGCGACGAAACAGCGATCCGCCGACGGATCCAAGAGCATTGGGATGCCGGGGCCGATCATGTCTGCATCCAGCCGATCGGCACCCACGGGTCACGACAAGTTGACGAGAGAATTCTCGGCTTGCTGGCACCCGCGCGCCGCCCTTGACGCGTTCCGGGGCCCGACCGACATTCTCGAAGGATCGCCCGCCGATGCGGCGTGATGTCGTGCCGGGTCGGAAATGGAGGATCACAACAATGTATTCGGAAACCACCCGATCTATCACGGTCACCGTCAAATCATTTTATCTTGAGGACCAGTCCTCGCCGGTCGACGACCGCTATGTGTGGGCCTATCACGTTCGCATCGAGAACCGCGGCAAAGAAACGGTCCAGCTTCGTCGGCGCCACTGGGAGATCACGGACAGCCGCGGACATATGGAGGAAGTCGGACCCGCCCCCGGTGTCGTCGGCGAACAACCGGTGCTCGGTCCCGGTCAGAGTTTCGAATACACCAGCGGCACGCCGCTGCCGACGCCATCCGGCATCATGGTCGGCCGTTACGAGATGGAGACGAGGGGCGGCGAGAGCTTTTGGGTCAGGGTTCCCGCCTTTTCGCTGGATAGCCCGCATCAACCCGTCCGCCTGAACTGACGCCGGCAAATCTTTCCTAAACCAAAAAGAGAACATTGATGCCGCGAGCTTTTGCCCAGTCCGTTCCTGTGTCTGAACCTCGATCCAAGCCGCCGCTCGTTATGCCGAGGCCTAGCCGCGAGGAGGCGATGGAGGCGGTGCGCATTTTGATCCGATGGGCCGGCGATGACCCGAGTCGCGAGGGGCTGCTCGGCACCCCAGACCGGATCGTTCGCGCCTACCGGGAATTCTTCAGCGGCTACGGCGAGGATCCGGTCGCGCTGTTGCAGCGCACTTTTGAAGAGACCGACGGCTATGACGAGATCGTCGCGCTGAAGGACATTCGCTTCGAATCACATTGTGAGCACCACCTCGCGCCTATAATCGGCAAGGTGCACGTCGCCTATTTGCCCAAAAATCGCGTCGTTGGCATTTCGAAGCTCGCCCGGCTCGTCGACGTCTTCGCCAAGCGGCTGCAAATCCAAGAGAAGATGACGGCGCAAATCGCCAACACGCTCGACGAGGTTTTGCAGCCCAAAGGCGTCGCCGTCGTGATCGAGGCGGCCCACCAATGCATGACGACCCGCGGCGTTCACAAGCCCGGTGTGACGATGGTCACCAGCCGCATGCTCGGCGCATTCCGGGATGACCCACTCAGCCGGCGTGAGGTGCTCGCGATGATTGCCACCCCCGGCGGCGCAAAGCTCGACAACGTTTAAGCCCGGCGGTTTCTCTCACTCCATCCCGCTAGCCGCCCGTTCGGGCAGCTGGGCCGCGAGCCGGTCGGCTGTCTGAACACCGCGTGGCGCTGCGGTCCAGCCCGGATTCGCAAGCGTGCTTGCACCCAACGCGACCGATCTCGTCGGACGCCCCCTCGGCGTTTTTTCCGCGGGTACCGCTGTGCAAAAATCGCTTTCGCTGCGGTACAATACCAAACGCTCCTCTTCTTTTACCAAGGGCCAGACAATGAGTGAGCGGAGGGTTGAGCGGCGGTTGGCGGCGATTCTAGCCGCCGATGTTGTGGGCTATTCGCGGCTGGTGGGTGTCGATGAGGAGGTCACGCTCGAAAGGCTGAGGGTGCTGCGCCGCGAAATCGTCGATCCCATGATCAAGGAGCACCGCGGTCGTATTGTCAGAATTACCGGCGATGGCCTGTTGGTCGAGTTCGCGAGTGTCGTCGACGCGGTACGCTGCGCCGTCGACACGCAACGCGAGATGGCTCTGCGCAACGCTGAGGTGTCGCTTGATCAGCGGATCGAGTTTCGCATCGGCATCAATCTCGGCGACATCATAAATGATGAGGAGGATATCTACGGCGACGGCGTTAATGTCGCCGCCCGGCTCGAAGCCTTGGCGCCTCCCGGCGGGATCTGCGTCAGCAGCGTGGTGCGTGACCAGGTGCGCGATAAGCTCAATTTTGCCTTCGACGACAGGGGCGAGCAGCAGGTCAAGAATATCGCGCGGCCAGTCCGGGTATTCGATGTGAAGATCGCCGGTGAGAATATGACACTGACCTCATATTTCGCAGGGGGAGCGCCTTTGCCGCTGCCCGACAAGCCGTCGATCGCGGTGCTGCCCTTCGCCAATATGAGCGGCGATCCCGAGCAAGAATATTTCGCCGACGGTATGGTCGAGGAGATCATTACCGCGCTCAGCCGGATCCGCTGGCTCTTCGTCATCGCCCGCAACTCCAGCCTCACCTACAAGGGAAAATCGGTCGATGTGAAGCAGGTGGGGCGCCAGCTCGGTGTCCGCTACGTGCTCGAGGGCTCGGTACGCAAGGGTGGGAACCGGGTACGCATCACCGCACAACTGATAGAGGCCGAGACGGGCGCCCATCTCTGGGCTGATCGTTTCGACGGCTCTTTGGAGGACATCTTCGACCTCCAGGACAACGTGGCAATCAACGTTGCCGGGGTCATCGAGCCGGCATTGCAAGCCGCTGAAGTCCGCCGCTCGGCCGCCCGTCCGACCAATGACCTCACTGCCTACGATCTCTATCTGCGCGCTTGCAACCTACTATCCAATAACAAAAGAACGGCTTCGCGGTGCTCTGGAATTGCTGGAACAGGCGATAGCGATCGATGCGCACTGTGGTCAGGCACTTTCTTTGGCGGCGATGTGCCAGATGCGGCTCGTCAGAGAGAGCTGGGCAGAAGCACCGGAGACAGCCAGCGGCAAGGCGGTGGATCTTGCTCGCCAAGCGCTGCAGGTGGCCGGAGACGACCCCGGCATCCTGGCCAACGCCGCCTTTGTGCTAGCGAATTTCGGCGAAGAGATCGGCGCCATGATAGCATTGGTCGACCGTGCTCTCGCGCTCACCCCGAGCTTCTCCCGCGGCTGGTTTTTGAGCGGTGTTCTGAGGCTCTGGGCCGGTCAACCCGATCTCGCGATCGAGCACGCGGAGATGGCGCTGCGGCTGAGCCCGCGCGAAAGAATGGGCACACCCCTGAGCTTGATCGGCGAAGCCCATTTCTTCAAACGCGAGTTCGCCGAGGCGGCGCCAAAGCTGCTCCAGTCCGTTCAAGAAAATCCGGGCTATCCGCACTCCTACCGTGTTCTCGCGGCATGCTATGCCCAAATGGGACGGCTCGATGAAGCACGGGAGATCATTGCTCGGCTGCGCGTCCTTACTCCTCATTTGGTGCCGAGCGCGGCACAGCTGCGCAACCCCGCCGACCGGGAGCTGTTTCTCTCGGGCCTTCGCGTAGCAGCGGGCGCCGCGGCATGACTTCGACCGGCGGCCTCGATGCCACCAGTCCCGATGTGTTCTCGAAGCTTGCTGCTAAGCGGCCTCGTCTGATGGCAACCAAATCTACAATCGCACGGACAAAAACCGTAGTGCAGCATAACGCCATTGCGCAGCGGTGGCAGTGCGAAATAGCAAAACAAGCCGATCTTATTCTGGCGCTGCCACCGTTAACCCCGGCCTGGAAACACATTCCTGCGGAAACCGGCGCAGCGCCGCTCCCAAGCGTCCGACCACCGCAATCACTGGACGGCGCAGCTACCCCACTCGATGTCGCACGATTGTTTTGTCTCCGAATTCAAACGCTCGGACTCGTGTGGCTCTCACGAAACCTGTGCGGCTAGCCGTTTTGCTGTCACCTGATGGCGACGCCTGTGCGACTCCCGTATTGCCTTTGGCGTTGCACCGGCCTCTATCCGACTGGGTGCAGTCCGGTCGCGCGCGGCGCCGGCATTGCTGATGTGCATTGCGCTGACCCATTGCTGGACAGCCATGGCCTGAAGCGAGGGCGGCGGGCCACGACTTATGGATTGAAACGATTATCCCTTTGGTGGCGGCTCGGGGGCGGGGAGCACGCGTCTTTCGACTTCGCTCGCCGCATCACCGAAACTCAAAAAAATGCGGTAACTGCGCCAATCCCGCCGGTAGGCGACTTCATCCGGAAGCGGGATCGAGGCGGTCGAAACCATCGCCAGCAAGCGGGCGTTGCCTTGCGGGGCGCCGGCGATGTTGGCCGGGAGCGGCGTGCCAAGGTCGAGGTTCCCGACGCCGAATACGTTGCCGGCATACGGACTGTCGGGGAAGCGCTGGTAAAAAGTCGCGCCCGGGGATGGGTTCACGTGAAGGTAACTGGCCGGGGTCGCCTCACCATCAGGAGCTACCAGTTCGGCGGCTCGCAGCGGCAGGCGATCGACGGCATCGATTTCGATTGCATCGACCACCCCACCAGCCGGAAATAGGGCGCGGACTTGGTCCACAGGCAGCGTCGGCAGCCCACTTTCGGCCTCGCACCCGGCTAAGAAAGCTAGCAGAAAAAAATGGGCGGCGCGCATCCGATTACTCTTTTGAGAGCAAATGGCGCGATCAGCCGTGGTGAGTTCCCGCCTCTCGGCGCACTGCCTTCTGCAAAAACTCGATGGCGGCGGTGATTTGAGGGTCATTCGCGGTTCCGATGACCATCGGCTTAATCGGGTGCTCGGCTGGTTCGGCTGCGGCTCGGGACGCAGGGGCAGAGGTTGTGCTCGGCGTCGAACTGAGTGAACCTCCGTTTTTTAGAGCCCCATAGAGATCGCTCTCGAAGCTGATGACCGCGTTTGCGACCTGCTGGTTCTTTGGCACGCTTACGACAACGTCCGGCGCAATACCCTGACCTTGAATTGAGCGCCCGGCGGGGGTGTAATAAAGAGCCGTGGTCAGCCGCAACGCTCCCCGCCCCTCCAATGGAATGATCGTCTGCACCGAGCCTTTGCCAAAGCTTCGGGTTCCCATAACCGTTGCACGGTGGTGGTCCTGCAACGCGCCAGCGACGATTTCCGCGGCGGAAGCCGATGCGCTATTGATCAGGACAACGATCGGGACGCCGCGCAACATGTCGCCTGTCACCGGTGCGCGATAGGTGTGGTCGTCCGCCGTGTTTCGGCCGCGGGTGGTCACGACGATGCCGCCATCAAGAAAATCGCCGGCGACATCGATCGCCGCATCAAGCAATCCTCCGGGATCGTTGCGCAAGTCGAGGATAAAGCCGTTCAGCCGGCCTTGCGTCCGAACTTTCATCCGGGCAATGGCATCGGCGAGTTCGGATGACGTGTTCTCGGTAAAGGTGGTAATCCGAGCGTAGCCAATATTGCCCGCCTTCAGGTCTGACTTGACCGAAACGACGCGGATCACATTTCGCGTCAACGTTACCTCGAATGGGCTGCGATCGTTGCGTGCAATCGTCAGGGTCACTCTGCTGCCCGAAGGCCCACGCAGGCGTTTGACGATCTCCTCCACATCCATCCCGGTAGTCGCCTGGGCGTCGATCTTGACGATGCGATCACCCGGCTCGATGCCAGCCTCCGCCGCGGGAGTACCGTCAATCGGCGAGATCACCTCAGGCACTTTACCTTCGAGAGTCAGCTCGACGCCGATCCCGCCGAACTGGCCGTGGGTCACCGCCGTCATCTGCTGATACTGCTCCTGGTCCATGTAATCGGAATGCGGGTCGAGCCGCGTGAGCATGCCCTTCAGGGCATCCTTGGTGAGGTCACCGCCGGCCACGGGCGCGACATAATTTCTCTCGACCTGCTTCATCGCATCCTGGATGAGCCCGAGGTCGGTGCTATCGGCGGGATACCCCCCGGTGCCGGCTCCGGCGCTGTCGCAGGCGTAGAGCATCAGAGTTACTAAAACGACGGCAGCGGCCCTGATGACCGATCGGTGTTGGCGGAGCGTCTTGCTCATGAGACCTTTCGCGGCGAAGGCTTGGCGCGGGTGGCCGCGGAAAATGTAGTCTCTGGAAATCCCGCTTCCAGGCCGGTTCTCGCGACGGCGGGCTGATCCGCCTCGACGCGGCTAGTCGAAGCTGAAGCCTGCAGCGCGCAAATAGGCCGGAAACGTCACGCCTTCCGGTTGGCTGGCCTGCCTTGCCTTGTCCTCCGACCAACCATAGAACGAGGCATAACCGAATTTTTCCGGCGAGCGCTGCTGGTCGCGCGGAAGTGAATATCGTGCATCGCGACGTCGATCATAGGCATCGACCGCTTCGGCGAGGTTGGTCCTATCGTAACGGTCGATGTGGACCGTTACCTCCAATGGCAAGCGCATGCTGATATGTCCGGCGGCCGCCGGATAGCCGACGCACAAACCCGCCACCGGGAAGACCTTCTCGGGCAAATTTAGGATCGCGCCGACCGCCTGGGCATGGTTGCGGATGACGCTGATTGGGCAACAGCCGAGCCCGGCAGTCTCGGCTGCCAAAATGAAGGTCTGCAATACCAGCGCTGTATCGATGGCCGCATTAAAGAACCCTTCCAGCCTGGCGTTGTCCACAGTGCGAGAACGCATCTCGCCGATCCGCTCGAGACGGTCTGCGTCGCCGCAAAAAACCAAAAACACCGGCGCATTTCCGATCCATGGCATGTCCGGGATCAGAGCTGCGAGGCGATCGCGGGTGCTCCGCTCCTTCACCTGGATGACGGAGGTTTGCTGAAAATCCGATTTGGATGAGGCCGAAAACGCCGCGCCCAGCAAAAGCCGCAACAACGGGCCGGGCACCGGGCGGTCGGCATAACGGCGATGGGTGCGCCGCACCAGGACCTGACGAAGCCAAGGAAGATCCGGCAACTCGGGCGCCGGCTCCAAATCCTCATCAAAGCGGGCGCGCCATTCGGCCGCACAGCTCGCGCTCATATCAATTGTCGGCCCTGTAATGGAGCAGTCATCGTTACTTTAAAGACCGGTTCAGCCCGGCCTTAGCCGATCAAGATCGGCCTCGGTGAAAACGTAGCGGGTATTGCAAAATTCGCAGGTCACGGTGGTGGCGCCTTCCTTGCGCATATCGGCGAGTTCGTCGGCCGGGAAGGCGCGCAAGATGCCTTCGATGCGTTCGCGCGAACACCGGCAGCGTGCCTCGATGGCGTGCGTGTTGTAGACCCGTACGCCCTCCTCGTGGAACAGCCGGAACAACAGGCCGTGCGGAGGTAGATCGGGATCAACGAGCTCTTCGGAGGTCGCCGAACTCATCAAAACCATGGCCCGCCGCCAACCGTCTTCGACGTCGTCGGCGATCACGGCATAGCCGCCCTCAGGCGGCACCCGCTGGAGCATCAGGCCGCCGGCGCGCCAGCTGCCGCCGGGCCCGGCCCGGCCGACCGACAATTTGATCCCCGCCTGGATCTGCTCGGATTGGCGAAAATAGTGGTGCGCGCATTCCGCAAGTGTCGAGCCTGCCAGCTCGACAATGCCTTGATAGCGTTCGGTGTCCTCGCCCTGATCGACCGTAAACGCAATGTACCCGGAGCCGACGAGAAGCGGCACCGAAGACGAGCTTGCTCTAGCGCGGGTCAGTGCCGCCTCGAGTTTCGCCTCGTCGTATTGCGCATAACCGCGCAGCGCGCCCTCGGTCGAGACATCCGCGACCATCATCCGGATCGGCCCGTCGCCTTTGGTCTGCAGCGTGAAGATGCCGTCATACTTGAGCGCACCGGCGAGCACGACCGCCAAAGTGATCGCCTCCCCCAGCATGGCTGCAACCGGCTCCGGGTAATCGTGCTGCGACAAGATGCGATCGATCGCGGGTCCCAGCCGAACGAGCCGGCCACGCAGCGCAAAGGGATCGATGCGGAAGGGTTGGACGAGATCGTCGGGTGCGGTCTGATTGGCCAACTTCAATTCCATGCGCTCCGCTGCTCCTGTCGGCCGATGTTGGGGCGGCCGTCGCCAGCGCTGGTTCGGCGAGATGCCGTGGCGACAAGGAACTCAGCCAAGGCACCAGGCGAGTATGCCCTTTTGGGCATGCAGCCGGTTCTCTGCTTCGTCCCAGACGACCGATTGCGGGCCGTCGATGACCCCGGCGGTGACCTCTTCACCGCGTTTTGCCGGCAGGCAGTGCATAAAAATGGCGTCGGGCTTGGCGTGCGCCATCAAGCGCTCGTCGACCCGGTACGGCGCTAAGATGTTGTGGCGGTTGACGCTTGCTTCAACGCCCATCGAGATCCAAGTATCGGTCGCGACGCAATCCGCCCCCGCAACTGCGTCCAGCGGCTCGGTCGTCAATTCGACGCTGCCCCCCTCTTGCCGCGCCCAGTCAAAGAGCCGCTGCGGCGGGCTGAGCTGTTCGGGGCAGGCGAGCCGCAACGTGAGGCCGAAGCGCACCGCCGCGTGTATCCAGCTGACGGCGACATTGTTGCCGTCCCCGCTCCACGCCACGACTTTGCCCGCAAGAGAGCCCTTTTTCTCCTGCAAGGTCATTACATCCGCCATGATTTGGCACGGGTGCGAGGTATCGGTCAGCCCGTTTATCACCGGGACGGTGGCGTGCTGCGCCAGCTCGTCCAGCTTCCGCGGCTGATTGGTCCGGATCATAATCGCGTCAACGTAGCGCGACAGCACGCGCGCGGTATCCGCGATCGTCTCGCCGCGGCCAAGCTGGCTGTCGGCGGTGCTCAGATATATCGTATCACCGCCGAGCTGGCGTACCGCCACCTCGAACGATACACGCGTGCGTGTCGAGGGCTTTTCGAAGATCATCGCGAGCGTCTTGCCTGCTAGCGGCCGGTCGCGCCGGCCGTTCTTATAGGCGAACCCGGTATCGAGCACCCGGCGCAGTTCGGCGCTATCGAGCTGGTCGATATCGAGGAAATGGCGTGGTGGACCGGGCGGCACCTCCTCCCGCTGGTCGACCGGCGCCAATTCGCGCGCGGCGCTTCTCATGACGGCCACTCCCGGGCCACTTTGTTCATGATATCGAGCGCTTCGTCGATCTCACGCTCGCCGACGATCAGCGGCGGCAGAATGCGCAGCACGTTTTCGCCGGCCGTTAAAGTCAACAGGCCAGTCTGGCGCAACTTGGTAACAAAATCGGCGGCCGGCACAACGCAGCGGATGCCGAGCAGCAGGCCCGCCCCGCGGAGCTCGGCGAACAGCTTTGGATAGGAGTGCACCAGCGCTTCGAGCCGTCTGCGCAGCAGCTTTGCCGTCTCTTCGACGCGTGCGAAGAAACCCGGTTCGAGCATCGTATCGAGGACGGCGTTCCCTGCCGCCATTGCCAGCGGGTTGCCGCCGAAGGTCGAGCCGTGCGTACCGGCGACCATCCCGACCGCGGCACGCTCGGTAGCAAGGCAGGCGCCCACCGGGAAGCCGTTCCCGAGCGCTTTGGCGATCGCCATGATATCGGGCGGCACGCCTTCCCATTCATGGGCGAACAGCTTGCCGGTGCGCCCCATGCCGCACTGCACCTCGTCATAGACGAGCAATAGCCCGAACTCGTCGACGATCTCGCGCAATCCTCTGAGATAGTCCTCCGGCGCTGCCCGAACGCCGCCTTCGCCCAGGATCGGCTCGACCATGATCGCGGCAGTCTCTTTGCTGACCGCGGCGCGCATTTCGTTCAGATTGCCGAAGGCGACGTGGTCAAAGCCCTCCATCGGCGGGCCGAAGCCCTTCAAATACGTCTCGTTTCCGGCGGCGGCCAAGGTCGCAAAGGTGCGGCCATGGAATGAGCCATGACATCCGATCACGCGGTAGCGCTCGGGATGGCCGGTCTCGGACTGGTATTTGCGCGCAACCTTGATCGCCAGCTCGCACGCCTCGGCACCGGAATTGCCGAAGAACACCGTGTCGGCAAAAGTATTGTCTACTAGGCGTTGGGCTAGCTTCTCCTGCCCGGGAATCCGGAACAGGTTCGAGGTATGCCACAGGCGCTTTACCTGTTCAGACACAGCGGCGACGACGTGCGGATGGCAGTGGCCAAGCCCCGTCACCGCAATTCCGCTTGTGAAATCGAGGAATTTGCGTCCGTCGGTCGCGTAAAGATAGGGGCCCTCGCCCCGATCGACGGCAACATCCCACCGACCGTAGGTCGGCATTACGGCTGGCATCACGAAATCTCTCCTGCGCGGCTGGGTTTACGGGAAGTTAGCGGAACACGCAGAACTATCGTCGTCGTCGATTACCCGCCGGCGCGACGCTTCGCATCCATCCCGAACGCCGGCTCACCCTGCCGGGGTCGCGCATCATCGAATACTCTCCTCGCCTCGGCAGGCCGGCTCGCCGACCCCTACGATCAAGCAGGAAAGTGGCGGAGTATGGGGATTGCTGGCAGGAGTGTCAATTCGCGCCGGCGCCCCGAAAGCGGGCGCTTGGGTGCTGCAAGCTCTTGATTTCGGGAGATCGGAGCTCGCAAGAGCCGACCGATGTGTCGGCGGCGGTACGCCGGATCAGGGTACTGTGCGCGGCTCGGCGCGGTGGCGCAGAGTGAGGTTTTGGCCGGGAGTCTCGCGGAGCAGGTTGGACTGACCGTCGAAACTGTTCTCGGCGCGATTTATCAACCGCGTTGGCGTGTTGCTGCCCCTTTAGTGCGCGCTGGAGATCGGCGCTGAGCCGCCTGACAACGCCAGCTTTGTTTATCGCGATGTCCGCGGTGATACCTGCCTCGCCGCGGCAGCTTCGGCCGAAGCGATTAGACATCCATATGCTGGCATTCGCGCCGTGCGATCTCAAGGTACTCTGCTGCTCGCTTCGGCCACTTCTTGGGATCTCGCACTGGTTTCTCCCGAAGGTGCAGTATCGCGATCCGGGCGCGGATCAACGCACCGATTGTTTTGTAGAAGGTAATCAGCAGCGGGGCTGCAAAATCGCCAGTGTGCCGACAATAATGATGGAAAAGGATTGGCGCGATGCAACGGGCGCCCAGCCTCTCGCACTCCATCCCCAGAAACGCGAGCTCCTCGACCGGATCGAGAAACCGAAGGTCGCGGCGGAATTCCAGGCAATCGATGACCCGTGGACTGGATCCGAGAGAGATATGCTCGGGACGCAGATCACCATGCCCCTCCACTATGCGGCGATCTTCCAGGCGCTCTAGCAACAGGTCCTCGCGGCGGCGGATGAAGCCTTCCATATGGCGCTGAACATAGTTGGCAATATGCTGCAGCCCTGGACTGCCATCACGATAAAAAGAATCGCGGCTCGACTGGCATTCGACCCGGAATCGCTCGAGATAGTCGGGGAGATCGGTGTGCACGCGTCGAGCACTGGCGAAGAACTTGGCGAGGCAGGCGGCAAGCGCATGAATGTCGGCGAAGTGCCAATCCCCTCGGGTGAGTCGGCGATCCAGCATCTGCTCGGCGGGGATGCGGACCATCTTCACCAACCAATCGACGACAACGCCTTTGCCGCCGAGCGCAAAGCCGGAGCTATGCTCCAGCGTCAGCGGCACGATCCCGAGATAGATATCGGGTGCCAACCGGCGATTGAGGCGCACCTCGGCGTTGGCGTTGCGCTGCCGGGCTTCGCAGGTCGAGAAGTCAAATCCCGTGCCGCGCAGAGGCTTTTTGAGCTTGTAGACGTAACGGCCGGTCAGAAAGACCCAGGAGTAATGCGTTTCGATTGTGTCGACTCGGATTGGTCGTTCCGCATAGGCCTCTGGTGACGCGAGATACGCCAGCTTGCGGTGCATACCGACGCTCATCGCGCAATCATCTCGCCGCTGCGTCAACTCCTGCTCGACGGTCGAGCTCCATCGCCAAGTCGCGCAAAGGGGCGCCGATCTCGACTGGATATCGATAGGATTCGAGCCGGGTAAGCGGCTCGGGCAACCCCGCCAGTGCGTTCTTTGCGTGAGTACGGGCCGCAAGTAGATCCGGGACATCGGGAAGCCGCCGGCCGCCCCTCATGACCGGCCGCAGCAGTGCTTGTCCTCCCTGTCGGTCATCGGCGAGCGTGACGAGATCACCCGCCAGCCTGCCACCTCCGTTATAGCGGCGCCAAACCTGTTTTCTTCCTGGCCAAGTCGCCTTGCCTTCCGAGCACTTGCGCCGGGCTGTGCCGGCATATTCTTGCAGCTTGTACGCGCAATCGAGGGCCGGGGCGTCTGATGAGGTGGTCAGGCTCGTACCGATCCCATAGGAGTCGATCGGGGCATCACCACGCGACAGCCGTAGCAGCGCATCCTCGTCAAGCCCGCCGCTCGCGACGATCTTGACCGTCTTAAGGCCGCCTTGATCAAGGATACGACGTACCCGTCTGGCGTGCTCGCCGAGGTCGCCACTGTCGATGCGCACCCCTGCGATGGCAATCCCCTGTGCTGCCAAGCGCGGGGCGAGCGCCACAACCCGGCGAGCGGCGCGTTCGGTATCGTAGGTATCGATGAGCAACACGAGGCCTTGCGGATGCGAACGGGCGAAGTGCTCGAAGGCCAGCGTCTCGTCGTCATGCGCCTGGATAAAGGAATGAGACATCGTGCCATAGACCGGGATGCCGAATTCGACACCGGCTGCGACGGTTGCGGTGCCGCTGAAGCCGGCGACGTAGCTGGCGCGAGCGGCGAGCATCCCCGCCTCGGCGCCATGCGCGCGCCGCAGGCCGTAATCGATCAGCGGCTTTCCCGGGGCTGCCAGCACCATCCGTACTGCTTTCGAGGCAATGACGGATTGGAAATGCAGGAGGTTGACGAGGCGGGTCTCGACGAACTGCGCCTCGGGCAGCGGCGCTGTTACTCGCAGGATGGGCTCGTCGGGAAAAAACACCGTTCCCTCCGGCATCGCATCGACGTCTCCCGTGAATCGGAAGGACCGGAGATACGCGATAAAGCTGTCCGAGAACTGTCCCATGCCGCGGATCTCCTCCAGCTCTTCCGCTTCGAAGGAAATCGTTTCGAGGAATTGCAGAGCCTGATCTAACCCCACCGCCATCAAGAAGCCGCGGCACGGCGGAAGCTTGCGCACGAAAAGCTCGAACACAGCCGTCTCGGTGAGGCCGTTCGCGAGGTACGCCGCCATCATGTTCAGCTGATAGAGGTCCGTGAGCAGTGCACCGTGGCTCTTCGCCATGATCAGTCCCATGTCGACCCAAAAAAAGCCCGCCGCCCGCCATCCAAGATTCCTGCCCAACTCAACGCCGGAGCCGGGATCCCGACATCATTTTTGATTGCAGTTCCGCGGCTGCTATTGACGTGGATCAAGGCCGGCACGGCCTAACCGGAAGTCACAGATCGCCTTCTTGCTCGTGTTTTTTAATTTATTCCTGCGCACTGTTTCCGTGCCGAGCTTTCCGTTCGTCCCGCTGCTGGTTTTGGCGATCGCGCCGCTCGGCCT
>JBARIB010000177.1:0-4813 GCA_049799535.1 Allostellaceae bacterium
CGCGTTTGAACGCCGACAAGGTACGGCACACCGTCTCGATCGTCAGGCCGAGATAATCAGCGATGTCATTGCGGGACATCGAGAGGTCGAGAGCCTTTGTCCGGTCGCGCCGCTCGAACATCTCGAGCAGAAATGCTGCGACCCGCTCAGGCGCGGTCATGCGGCCGAGCAGCAAGGTGCGTCCATGCGCATTGGCCAAATCGCGTAACATCGCATCCCGCAGCAGCCGTGCCAGAGCCGGGTTCTCGTCGATCAGCTGTTCGGTCGCCTTCCGCCGGAAGCGCATGACGATGACATCGTCCACCGCTTCGGCCGAGTACAGCCGCTGGCCGTTATCGTCGATGCCGAAACAGTCACCACTGAAGCAGAATTCTGCGACATGGCGTCGGCCGTCAGCGAGAAGCTTGCAAACCCGCACCGTCCCGGAAACGACCTTGTACCAGCAATCCGCGGTATCGCACTCGGCATAGACCTCGTCATTGCGCGCGAAGTCGAGCCGCGTGCCGATACGCTCCAACGCGACTAAGGCATCCAATTGGCCGGACTGCGCGATAGCGAGACTGTCGTGCTCCAGTCCTGCAAACCCGTCGCGATAGTCGGCGTTGCCAAATTGCCTATACATGATGTCCCTCCGGCGGCTTCGATGGAGCGAACATCACCACTTCCGCAGACTGGTGAAAATTCGGAATGTCCCTTAGGGAAACTACCTACGTAGAACTACCTATTCGCTCACATCCCCCAGCGCCTGACGAACCAGGTTTTGACCAGATGGGCGAGCACGCAATAGCCGAGAATGATCGCGAGCACCGCCGGCCAGTAAGATCGCGGCAGCGGAACAAAGCCAAGCGTCGGGCCGAGAGGCGAATAGGGAAGCAGGGCGCCAGCGCCAGCGACCAATATCGTCGTGATTATCAGTGAATTGCTTGCGCGGCTTTGTAGAAACGGGATTTCTTGCGGTGCGAATGATATGGATGATCAAGGTCTGCGTCAGCAATGACTCAACGAACCATCCGGTCTGGAACAGCAGTGGATTGGTCCAGGCGTCGAATAGGAACAGCAAAGTCCCATAGGTGACGTAGTCGAAAATCGAGCTGACTGGTCCGAGAAACAGCACGAATTTTGTAATATTGCCGATGTCCCAGCGCCGCGGTGCCGCGATGTACTCGTCGTCGACATTGTCAGTCGGGATCGTCGTCTGCGAGAAATCATAGAGCAAATTGTTGGTCAGCACCTGGATCGGGGTCATCGGCAGAAACGGCAAGAAGATGCTCGCACCGAGCACGCTGAGCATGTTCCCGAAGTTCGAGCTAGCGCCCATCTTTATGTATTTTACGATATTGCCGAAAATCTTGCGGCCTTCGAGCACGCCTTCGGATAGGACCGTAAGGCTTTTCTCGAGGAGGATGATGTCGGCGGACTCTTTCGCAATATCGACGGCGGTATCGACCGAAATCCCGACATCGGCGCTCTTCAGCGCGGGACCGTCATTAATCCCATCGCCGAGAAAGCCGACGACATGGCCGGCGAGATGCAAAGATTCGATAATTCGCGACTTCTGCGCCGGCGACACCTTGGCACAGAGCGTGGCACTTTGCAGCCGCTGCGCCAACTCCTGGTCGGTCAATTTGTCTAGGTCACCACCGAGAAGGATCTCGTCGGTCGGGACCCCGACCTCGCGGCAGATCTTGCGGGCGATGATATCGTTGTCTCCGGTGAGGATTTTGACATGCACGCCCGAGCGTGCCAGCGCGGCGATGGCAGTCCTGGCACTCTCCTTTGGCGGATCGAGGAAGGCGACATATCCGAGCAAAACAAGGCCGCTTTCATCTCCGGTGTGATAAGCCGCTCGGGGTTCAGGAAATTCCTTGTACGCGACGGCAATCACCCGGAACCCGTCGGCATTGAGCCGGGCGGTCTGCTGCTGCATCTCTACCAAATGGCTCGCATCGAGCGATGCAACCTCGTTGTCCACCGCATAATGTGCACAAGCGGCAAACACCTCTTCGACTGCGCCCTTACAGATTAAAAGATGCTTCTTTTCCTCAGTCGCGAGAACGACCGACATGCGCCGCCGCAAGAAGTCGAAGGGGAGCTCGTCGACTTTTTCAAACGTGTGCTCGAGCCTGACATGCTCCTTCAAATCAACGTGGTCGAGCACGGCAACATCGAGCAGATTTTTCAAACCCGACTGATAATGACTATTCAAATACGCGTATTCGAGGACGCGGTCCGATTCCCGCCCATGTAGATCGAAATGATGCATCAGAATGATCTTGTCTTGCGTCAGGGTCCCGGTCTTGTCGGTGCACAGGACGTCCATCGCGCCGAAGTTCTGGATCGAATTCAAACGCTTGACGATCACCCGTTTGCGCGACATCGCGATCGCGCCCTTCGCTAGATTCACGGTGACGATCATCGGCAACATCTCGGGCGTTAACCCCACCGCCACGGCGAGCGCGAACATCAGCGCCTCCAGCCAGTCACCCTTGGTCACGCCGTTGATGACAAAAACGCTCGGCACCATGACCGCCATAAAGCGGATCATCAGCCAGGTGAAACGGGTCACTCCTTTGTCAAAGCTGGTCGGCGCCCGCGGCCGGACTAGCATTCCGGCAAGCTCGCCAAAGTAGGTTCCGGCGCCGGTCTGGACAACGACAGCGGTACCGGCGCCGCTCAGAACATTGCTGCCCATGAAGCAGACATTCGGCAAATTGGTCGGCGCATCCCTATGGCCGTGAATCGGTTCGGCCGATTTTTCGACCGGCATTGCCTCGCCGGTCAGCGGCGCCTCGTTCAGGAATAGATCCTTGGCGGCGAGCACCCACAGATCCGCCGGGATCAAGTCGCCCGCCGACAGTCTGACGACGTCGCCGGGAACGAGCTCTTCGATCGGGATTTCCAGGACCTGCTCGCCGGCCCCGGTGTGTCGCAGCACGGTCGCGGTGGTGCGCACCATGGCGCAAAGCTTCGCGGCGGCATTGTTGGAACGATGCTCCTGCGCAAAGGCAAGAGAAACGCTCAGCAATACCATCACGGCGATCACCGCGGCGGCCCGCTTGTCCCCGAGAAAGTACGAGACCGCCGCGAGTGACAGTAGCAGGAAATTGAGCGGGTTTTTGGCGCGCCCGACCAGCTCCTCGAAGAGGCTCTGACGGCGCTCATGGGCGACGAGGTTCGGCCCGAGCGCCGAGAGCCTCTGCGCCGCTATCTCTGTACTAAGACCCTCGGATGTCGTGCCAAGCTGCTTCAGCAGCACGTCTTTTTCTGCGGCTGCGGCACCGCTCAGCCGCTCGGCAATGGTGCCGTCGCGATGGCGATGCAAAGAGGGCAGACGCCGGAAGCCTCGCCGCCACAAGCTGGACAAAGCTGCAACGGCGCTGGCCATCAGCAGATCGCGCCTAGCGAAGCGTCTGGATATACCCGATGAGGTCGTCGATTTCGGCGCGTGACAGCGCGAGATCCGGCATCGCGCCGTGAGGGTGCGACAGAAACGCGCGCAGCTGGTCGGGAGCCATCCCGCTGCGCGCGATCGTTCGAAAGGTCGGCGGACCTTGCGGCACGGCGTCAGACGGATTGCCGTTTATTATATGGCAATTGGCGCACCACTGCCGGGCCAACTGTGTGCCTTTCTGGACGTCCGCGCCGCTAGCCTGCGCGGCACTGAGGCCAAGGGTCAAAATAACCAAGGCCGGAAAAGATCTGTATGACACTTTTTGCGTCGCTCGCCCTATCATGATGCTCAAGATGAGCTGCAAGTCGCAGCCCTAGAACACCAAGCGGAGTACCGGGTCAAGCCGCCAGCCGCCGCCACTGCTGATATTTGAGCGCCCCGTCCCTTCAGCTCTTCCCTCCCGGTTCGAGCGCGGCAGCGAGCTGATTAGCCGCCTCGCTGAGCTCCTTACGGTGCTGCTCGTCCAGAGGATCGCGCGCGGCCAACGACCGGGCGAGCTCCGTGAGGATCCCGGCCAGGAGACCGTAGTGGAGATGGACCACCGCCTCGCGCCGGTCCTCGCCTGGCCGCACCAACTTAATCGCGACGCTATCCGCATCGGCATAGGCGTCGAATTGCGAGTGCCGGCCGAAACTGCCCATGTAGGCTTTGTCTGGGAAATCGACCGAGACCTCGGCCTTATCGGAGATCGGATGCAAAGACATTGTGAACTCCCTATGCCAGCAGATACGCCGGGACCGGCCGCATGTGGTCCTCGACCCGCCGCACGCCCGGGATGTTTTCGGCGGCGACGACGAGCGCCCGTTTTTCCTGTTCGGATAAATAAGACGACCACAAATGCACGACGCCATCCTTGACGGTGACATTAGCCGGAGAGACCTCGGCCCATTTCTGCGTTTTCAGCTCGGCGAGCAGCTTGTCGCGGATCGTGCGGTCATCGGCTTCGGCACCCCCTGGCGCCTCGTTAATTGTCATCGCCAGCGCCCGCACGAGGTTCGCCCTGCTGACGATCCCGACGAGCCTGCCGCCTCGCAGAACCGGGACCCGCTTGATCCGGTTGGTCTCCAGCAGGACGGCAATATCGGCCACCGGGGTCTCCTCGGTGACCGACAGCACGTCGCGCGTCATGACATCTTTCACCTCGGCGCTGTGCGACTTGATGTATTCACCGGCGAGCTTGTTGGTCGACGACACCATTTCGAGCCACCATGAGCGGCGGCGCTCGGTGCCGGTTTCGGCACGATGCAGCAAGTCACCTTCGCTCACCATGCCGATCACCCGGTTGTCTTTGTCGACGACCGGGACTGCGCTGATACCGTGCTCTGCCAGCAATTTTGCGGCCTCCGGCACGGTCGCGTTTTC
>JBARIB010000178.1:0-3150 GCA_049799535.1 Allostellaceae bacterium
CGACCGCCCCATCGATCTCTTGTTGCGGCTTTGCCGCGCCAGACGATTTTGCCGCTTCGGTGGAAGACCAGTTGGCCGATTTCCTTGACGGGCGCACCCATGCGGAGGACCTCCTCCACGCGCTTTACGACCACGTTCTCGATGAGCCTGTTCCGGAGCGGTTGCGGTCACTGTTCGAGTAATATCACGCCGGCAGTCAACGGGCTGACGCTCTGAGGCAGAGCCTGGGCCGGTTTGCGGTCCCGCGCTAAGGCTGATCGGGAACCAGTGGCGGCGCGCCGCCGCCGACTTCGTCCCAGATCCTGATCCTGTGGGTTGGCTCGCGGATGAAGGCGAGGCTGACGACGATCCCGATCGCGGCAATCGCCATCGGATAGAGCAGCCCGCTCAAAGCGATGCCGGTAATCGCGGCAATCGAAGCCCCTGCGGCCGGGACTAGCCCACCGAAGACGCCGTTGCCGACGTGATAGGGCAGCGACATCGAGGTGTAGCGGATGCGCGCCGGAAACAGCTCGACCAGGAACGCGGCGATCGGGCCGTACACCATGGTAACCAGGATCACCAGGTAGAACACCAGGATGGTTAGCATTATCGGGTTGTCTTTGAAGGTGCCCAGCCAAGTGAAAACCGGCCAAAAGGTCACTACCGCGAGTGCAAAGCCCAAGGTCATGATGTTGCGGCGGCCGATCCTGTCGGATAGCGCGCCGAACGCGACAAAGAACGGGGCGCCCAAGGTCAGCGCGATCATCATGATGACGTATACGGTGACGTAATCGACCTTCAGCACCGCGGTCATATAGAACAGGGCGTAGAATTGGCTCGTGTACCAGACGACGCCTTCCGGCGCGGTGGCGCCGAACAAGGCGACCAGCATCAAGCCCCAATTCCTGCCGCCGCTCAGGAAGCTGTCGGCGGCCGGGTTGCTCGATGCCTTGCCCTGCTCCTTGAGGCGGGCGAACAGCGGAGATTCCTCGAGCTTGAGCCTAATATAGCCCGACAGCAGGACGAGGATCGCGGAGAGCAGGAACGGGACGCGCCAACCCCAGTCGCCGAACGCCTGGTCGCCGAGCGACAGGCGGCAGATCAGGATGACCAACAGCGCGAGGACGATCCCCATCGTCGCCGTGGTCTGGATCCAGCTCGTATAAAAGCCGCGTTTGCCGTCGGGTGAGTGCTCGGCGATGTAGGTCGCCGCACCGCCGTATTCGCCGCCCAAGGCAAGACCCTGTAGCACGCGCATGCTGACCAGCAGGATCGGCGCGAGGGCGCCGATCACGTCATAGCCCGGCAACAGGCCGACGACGAAGGTCGCGGCTCCCATCAATCCCAAGGTCAGCATGAAGGTGAATTTGCGGCCGATCAGGTCGCCCAGATGGCCGAACAGGATGGCGCCGAAGGGGCGCACGAGGAAACCCGTCCAGAACACGAACAGGCTTGCGATGAAGGCGACCGTCGGGCTCAGCTCCGGCGAGAAGAAATGCTTGCTGAAAAAAAGCGCGAGCACGCCGTAGAGATAAAAGTCGTACCACTCGATCAGCGTGCCGACCGAGGAGGCGCCTATGATCCACGGCAGGCTCAAGGCGCCCGTCGTGATCGTTGGTGCGGCAGTTTCTGCGCGTATCGACATGGTTGTATTCCCGGCGTTTACTCCCGCTGCTTGACTACACGCAGTCCTAGTAATTTGCAAGCCGGATGCGGGAAACGTTTCGGGAAGCATTCCGCTGACCCGGGACGACTGCTCCGGGGCTTCCTTAGGCCGCCACGGTCGCCTGCTTTCCTCCTGTTTCTGCAGTCGAGAAACAAACAGGGACTTTAAGAAAAAAAGCATCGAGAGTTCCGGCCCGCCGCTACCCTTACGAGGCGAACCACCTACCAGAGGATTGGGGCTATTTTCGCGTTCGGCGTCCGGCGTTTACATTGCTTCCGATGAATCGGTCCCCCACTCAAACACCATCAGCGACAGTCCCGACCTCGGGTTCGATCTCTGCATCGCAGAAACGGGTCGAGACGCCGCGCGCCATGCCACCGGCATTGGCCCGTAGATCGTCGGCGTGCCGATCCGCGCCGCGGCCTTGAGCGCGGCGGGGTCGCGCTCCGCCTGGTGCGGATAGCTGGTTGATCCGGGGAAGCTGGCTTTAGGCAACCAGCTGCTCTTCGACCACTACTGTCTGCACCGCGACCAGCTCATTTTGGTACAGCCAACGCGTGAAGAACCCGGCTAGTGCGGCGCCAATGATCGGGGCTAGGCAGAACAGCCACAGCTGCCCGATATACTCGCCGCCGGCGAACAGGGCGGGACCGATGCTGCGCGCCGGGTTGACCGAGGTATTGGTGACCGGAATCGTGATCAAGTGGATCAAGGTCAGGCACAGGCCGATCGGGATTCCGGCGAATCCGACCGCCGCACCCTTAGAGGTCGAGCCAATGATCACGAAGAGGAAAAAGAACGTCGCGACGACTTCGGTGACGAAGCAGGCGCCTAGCCCGTATTTGCCAGGGCTGAGTTCGCTATAGCCGTTCGCAGCGAAGCCGCCCGGCACCCAGCCGGCCTTGCCAGAGGCGATCATGTAAAGGACGGCTGCGGCAACGATCGCGCCGATCACCTGGGCGATGATGTAGGGGAGCACGTCCGCGGCCTTAAAGCGCCCGCCGGCCCACAGGCCGATCGTCACGGCCGGGTTGAAATGGCCGCCCGAGATGTGCCCGACGGCGTAGGCCATCGTCAGCACCGTCAGACCGAAAGCGAAGGCGACGCCAAGGAAGCCGATGCCGAGCGACGGGAACCCGGCGGCGAGCACGGCGGCGCCGCAGCCCCCTAAGACCAGCCACAGGGTGCCAAAAAACTCGGCTGCTGTGCGACGCGTCATATCCATGGTTTTTCTCCTCTCCAATCGGTGACGAACTAAATGCGGGACCGATCCACGCCCGACACTCTCAGAAACCATATGCACGCCGGTCCCTGCAGCAGGCCCGGGAGCACTGACCCGCGATTCCAGGACCCCATCCGATCTCGCAACGGTGCGCTGCCGGCCCTGTCGGATCGCCCGGGCCCGTTCGATGAGGCCGAGCGCCCTCCGCGTGAGCCGGTCGAACTCACGTGGATCGCTCTGACGAGCGGCGTTCATTAGAGACTCGGCGGCAGCGCTGCGC
>JBARIB010000179.1:0-3364 GCA_049799535.1 Allostellaceae bacterium
CCTCCGGTCGATGCTAATGCTTTTGACGAGGTGCTGCGTAGACGCATTCAGGGGGTACGGCAGGTTACGGAAGTGTCCATTACCGACGCTGCCGGTCAAATCCTCTATTCGTCGCGTCCGGGGCAGCGTAGCGTGCTGCCAGCCGCAGCGCGAGCGTTGATCGAGACGCAGTCCCGCCACCCGGAAGCGGTGCTGCAGATCAGCGAGCCGCTACGCGCGGACGACGGCCAATGGACAACGCTGATGATCCGGCCAATTCTGAGCCGGGACGGCCATTTCGATGGGGCCGCGATCGGTTATCTCAATCTGCGGTATTTTGAAGACTTCTACCGCGCCGTAGAGCTGGCAGAGAATGGGGCTATTGTACTCCACTTACGCGACGGCACCGTGCTTGCCCGCTATCCCCATAATGATGCGGCGGTAGGCCAGAGTTATGCCGACCTACCCCCGTTCAAGGATGTCCTTGCACACGACATGGCTGGCACCGTGATCATGGATAGCCCGATCGACGGTAAGAGCCGCGTGGTGGCCATAAGGGCGCTGAAGGCGTTTCCGCTGGCCGTAAATGTTTCGGTTGCGGAGGGCGATGTATTGGCGTCGTGGCGGCGTCAGACTTGGATCTTTTCGGCAGTGGCGGTGGGCGCCTGTGCGGTGATTGTGGGCCTGCTTTTGCTGCTCGCCCAGCGGTCACGACAGATAGAGTCAGTGCTTCGGGAGTATCGGCTTGCGAAGGAGGCCGCCGAGCAGGCTCATAGACGCCTGCTCGAACAAATGGAAGAGCGCGAGCGGGCTGAGGCGGCGCTGCGCCAGGCGCAGCGCGTCGAAGCCGTGGGCCAGCTGACCGGCGGTATTGCACATGATTTTAACAATCTGCTAACGGTGCTAATCGGCAATATCGAATTGATCCAGGGCGCCGTCACACTAGATCCATCAATGGCTGAGCGGCTGCGCGCGATGCACGCGGCTGCCCAACGGGGCGCGGTGCTGACCAGCCATCTCCTCGCCTTTGCACGGCGGCAGCCCTTGCTGCCGCGGCCAGTCGATCTGAATACAGTCGTAACCGGCATGCAGGACTTGCTGCAGAGCGCTCTCGGCCATCGTGTGCAAACGGAAACGCGGCTGGCGCCAGCCCTTTGGCTGGCGATGGTCGACCCGACGCAAATCGAGCTGGTCATCCTCAATCTGGCGATCAATGCCCGCGATGCGATGCCGAATGGCGGCGTCATCACGATCGAGACCGGCAACTGCCACCGCGACGCGCCGGCCCGGCCTGAGGAGCCGGCCGAGGGCGACTATGTCGTGGTCAAAGTCATAGATGCCGGCACGGGTATGACACCAGAAGTCCAGGCCAGAGCATTTGAGCCGTTCTTCACGACCAAACCCCCCGGGGCCGGTTCCGGTCTCGGTCTATCGCAGGTGTTCGGCACAGCGCGGCAATCGGGCGGCGATGTCCAGATCGATAGCTCACCGGGCAAAGGCACCTCGGTCTCGGTATTCCTGCCTCGCGCGGCGGCTGCGCGCGAAACCGGGGTCGTTCGGCCGACCGAGGTAACAGAGCAAACTACCAGCCGAGCTGTGGTGCTCGCCGTCGACGATGATGACGCAGTGCGAACGACCACTGCGGATATTCTCAAAGGCCTTGGGTATGGGGTGCTACAGGCGTCGGATGGAGAAGCAGCGCTCGAACTGTTGCATCAGGACGGAATGATCGACCTATTACTAACGGATGTCGTGATGACCGGCATGAGCGGACCGGAACTCGCCCGTAGAGCGCGTCTGCTCCACCCAGCGCTTTCCATCGTCTTCATCTCCGGATATGCCGATCCCGCCGGCAGCGCCGAAGATGCCCGTTTGCAGCCGCTGGTCAGAAAACCGTTCCGTCCCGCCGAGCTACGCCGGCAGATCGAGGCCGCTCTGGCAGAGCACCGGGCGGAGGCGGTTTGAACTAACTGTCATCAGTTTCGGCGCGATCCACCACATCCGGTAGCGCTGTGGTGCGGCGCTCCGCCTGAGGTCAGCTACTGGCACCTATGCATTCCATGGTGTTGACACCCTAGGAAGCGCGCCTCACGATTGCATGGCACATGCCTAAGATTTCCCGCTGCCCTTCGCTGACCAGCCTAGCCAGGCCAAAAACCTCGGACGATTGTCGGGGCACGCTGAGGGTGCCCAGGGGTCGGTTCATCAAAAGAACGGAAACAGCCGAACAGACATAACCGCCGTTACGGAGAAACTCACCATGCCTATGCCGCAGCGTGTCCAGTATTCCGACGCTATCGAACCGTTGGTGCAGTTCATCGAGGATACACCTCCGGCCGAGATCCTTGACCGCACCCTGGACAAATTGCGTGCCGGCGTATCGACGGAGACCATGTTGACGGCCTCGGCGCTTGCGGTGACGCGCTCCACCGAGATGCCGCCGGGTCATCACGGCGGCCCATTGCACCCGTTGGCCGGCCTCTACGCCATATCGAAGACGGTCGAGCGCCTCGAGGGCGAGCAGCGCTTCGTGCCGGTGCTGCAGCATGTCGCGCTCACCAACAAGCACATCAACCATCCGGCGATGGGACCCTACGCCCTGCCCGAATTCGCGCCGGTGGATGAGGGCGGGGTCGAAGCGACCAAAGCGGCCTTTCTGATGGCGGTCGGTCGCGGCGAGTGGAACAAGGCGGACCACCTTTACCAGTGGCTGTGGGATCATGCGCCGTGGATCGAGGCCTTCGATCTGCTGCTGAGCGTGGCGATCCCGAAGAATTTCCACGACGACCACTATTTCATGTTCCCCGGCACCGTGTGGCGCGCCTTCGAGACCGGTGTGCTCGACAAGGAGTTCTTCAAAACCGTGATGCGGCCGGTGGTGCGGTTTGTGACACGTTCCCCGGTCGCCCCGAACAACCCGATGCCCTCGCCGCTGCCGCAGATCGAAGCGCTGATCGAGGAGCATCAGTTGTTGAAACGCATCTACCGCCAGCGCACCGGCGAGGACGAAACCGCGGCGATCGGCGAGCTCGGAGAGGCGATCGCGGCTGTCGACGTCTTTTCCGATATTCCGGTGCTGATGGCTGAGGCGTTGGCGAACGGGATCTCGCTGGAGGGTGCGGGTGAGGCGCTGTCGATCGGCGCGGCCGGTCTGTTCATGCGCTCGCTCGGCGGCAACCCGATGGATGTGCATCTGCACACCAGCATCAATCTGCGGCGTTACCTGCTGAAGCTCGACGGCATCAGCCTCAAGAACAAATTGCTGCTGCTGTTGACCTGGCAGTCGGGGCCGGAGATCCGCTCGACGGCGAGCCGCATGGAGCCCTATCCGCAGCCCGACATGAAAGCGGTTGCCGCGTTGCCGGCGCGGAGCCAGGAGGATCTC
>JBARIB010000180.1:0-2587 GCA_049799535.1 Allostellaceae bacterium
ACCCGCCGGTACAAGCTTCTGCAGAATTTGTGGTATGTAGTGAGCGAGAACGTCGAGTTCGGCATGGACGAGGGAATCGAATGAGAACACCAGGTCGAAGCTTTCCGCTGGCGCAGGCTCCAGCGACAACCCATCGTTCTGAATGAATTGGGCGTGGGCTGCATTAGAAAAGAGTTCCTGACAAGCGCCCACACACCTCACCGATAGATCTAATCCCAGGTAGTCTTGACAAAGCGGTAGCAGAAATCTCGTCCATCGCCCGAATCCGGGAGCAATTTCTAAGATCCTTTTTGCCGGAAGCACGCGGTGCAATCTCGGGTACAGAGACCCAAACCACTGCGCCTCACTACCGCCCCACCATTCGCTCCATTCCTCGCCTCCATCGGGCCACTTATATAACTCACCCCAAGTCTCCCGATTCCACCCGAGATCCGGCATTTATCGAAGCTCGTACTGACAGCCGCGTTTGCATGCGTTCTAATTTAACTTTATGCGCTCGGCTCGTGTTTGCCACAATCCCCGACGAGAGTTGCTAAGCATGCCACCCGCTACGACCGCAGGGCCGATCATCTTGACCGAGAGGGGCGTCGCCGCCCGCCGTTAGGCGAAGCGCGCAGGTCGACCTAGACGACGAAGAGAAGCGGTATCAGCTAGCAAACTCAGAATGATAGCGCTTTGGTGCGCTTGCGCGCGTCGGTGTCGGCCATGGCGGCCGCTCGTCATGAAGGCGAATTCGCGTATATTAACAGCTAGGGTCCTTCGGCATCGGAAGTTTGGCGGTCGACGGTCAGGTCGAGAAAGTGGGTCGCGCAGGAGATGCACGGATCATAGTTGCGGATCGTCTGCTCGCAGCGCGCCCGCAGCTCGGCGTCCGGGAGCGCGACCCAGGCTCCAACGACGTGGCGCAGATCGTCCTCGATCGATGCCTGGTTCTGCGATGTCGGCGGCACAATGCGCGCCTCGGCGATCGTGCCGTCCTCGGCCAGCCGGTAGAGATGATAGAGGAGTCCGCGCGGCGCCTCGGTGCAGCCATGCCCGACCGCCGCCCGCGGCGCCGCAGAGCTGACGGCCGGGTGTGGCGGCGCTTCATAGGCGGCGATCAGGCGCAGCGCCTCCTCGCAGGCGAAAAGCACCTCGACCGCGCGCACGATGATGCTCTGGTATGGGTTGACGCAGACCGGCTCAAGGCCCGCCTCGCGCGCCGCGGTCTGGGCCATTGGCGAAAGCCGGTCGAAATTCAGACTATAGCGGGCGAGCGGCCCGGCCAGATAACTGCCGCGCGCTTTGATGCGCGCCTGCAGCGCGTGGGTATAGGGCAGGTGGATCTCCTCGAAATGCTGTTCATACTCGGCCACGGCGATATCGAGGCCCCTGTTGGAGACGATGCGCCCCTCATTGAACGGGTAACCGTCGGGATCGCGCAGCGCCACGAACTCATAATCGCGGATGCAGTCCGGAAATTCGAAGCCGGCGACCCAGCGCACGGTTTCGACGGCCGCCTCTTGGGCCCATTTCAGACGCTCAGCCAGGACCAGAAGCTCGCGCTTTTGCGGTGTGCGGTAAAAGCCGCCGACGCGGACGTTGATCGGATGGATCTCGCGCCCGCCGAGCAGCCGCATGATCTCGTTGCCGGCCTTTTTGAGCTGCAATCCGCGCTCGACGATCGCCCGGTGGTCACGCGCCATGTCGATCGCGCTCTCGTAGCCAAGAAAATCTGGCGCATGCAGCATGTAGATGTGAAGCGTGTGGCTCTCGATCCACTCGCCGCAATAGAGCAGCCGCCGCAGTGCGCGGAGCTGGCCGTCGACATTGATCCCGAGCGCAGCTTCCATCGCGTGGACCGCACTCATCTGGTAGGCGACGGGACAGATGCCACAGATCCGGGACGTTATGTCAGGCGCCTCGGAAAAATGACGGCCGCGCAGGAACGCCTCGAAAAAGCGCGGCGGCTCGAAGATGCGCAACTCGACCTTGTCGACGCGATCGTCGCGGATCGTCAGATGCAGCGCGCCCTCGCCCTCGACCCGGGCGAGATAGCCGACATTGATCGTCCTACGCGCCATGTCGCTGGCTCTCATCGCGAAACGGCTCGGCATCGGCGTTGAAGGTGCGGTAGATCCGCATCAGCTCCGCCTCCGTCATGCCGAGGCGCTTCAGCCAATCACTGAGCGCGGCGGCGTTCGGCGTCTCTTGGGGACCGAAGCACCCGTAACAGCCGCGGTCGTAACTCGGGCACAACGCGCCGCAGCCGGCTTGCGTCACCGGCCCGAGGCACGGTGTGCCATGGGCGACCATGACGCAGACATTGCCGCGCCGCTTGCACTCGATGCAGACGCTGTGGGACGGTGTGTTCGGCTTTTTCCCATGCAGGAAGGCGCTGATCAGGTCGAGCAGCTGGGACTTGTCGATGGGGCAACCACGCAATTCGAAATCGACCTTTACGTGCCGCGCGATCGCAGTCGATGTCGCCAGGGTCTCGATGTATTGCGGACTGGCATAGACCGCCGCTGCGAACTCGCGCACATCGGCGAAATTGCGCAATGCCTGGATGCCGCCGGCAGTCGCACAGGCGCCGATCGTCACGAGG
>JBARIB010000181.1:0-33116 GCA_049799535.1 Allostellaceae bacterium
ATTCGCCGGATCTGGTCGTTGGAGACGATCCGTTCGGTCGTCAGGATGACCCCGTTTGCCGCCATTGCGAGGTCGATATCCAAGAACGGCAGTCCATCGATCTGCGCATTGCCGTAGGCATCGCAGCGCTGCACATGAATCAGCGCGACATCGGGGTTGAGTGCCGGCACTAATACCAATTTTTCGCCGGTGAACGGGCAATCGACCGGCCTTGCATCCGGCAATTGCTGAATGACGTCCGAGCCCAGCATCGAGCGCATCGGCAGGAACGGTACGCCCATGGCACCGGCGCGAAAGCGCAGCCCCATTGCCAAATGGCTCCATTCCTCGAACCGCGCGCGACCGGTCTCGGTGTAAATGCGCATGACCCGCGATACGCCCCAGACGATGCCCTGGCTGAACCAACTTGTAAGAATGTGCCGGCTCGTCCCGGAGGCCAGCAACAGCTCGCCCTCGCTCGATGTGATGCTACGCGCGCATGAAAGATCTTTGCGGCCGGCCCGGATCAGGGCCCAGATCATCGCCATCGGCGTGCGGGACAATGTGCTGCCACCTATGCCGACCAAAGCGCCGTCGGGGACGAGCGCAGCGGCCTCTTCGAGCGAGATCACCTTCTCCCGCAGGCTGCGGTCGCGCTGTCTGGTGCGGCGGCAAAGCTCGTCATAGCCAAAGGTCAAAGTTCCTCCCCGAAACCGGCTCTCGCGTTGAATTCGGTGATCAACTCGTCCCACGCCGATGAGACTTGTCGCACCTCTCTCCAGAAGCGCTGGCTGCGCCGCTTTTCGAATGCTTCGAGGGGCACGCCTTGTTGCTCGACCCAGGTGAAATAGCCGAGGTTGAATATCCGCGACCGCTCGTCATGGGTCAATTCGAGAACATCGCTGTCAGCGGCACCGAGCAAGTGCTGCCCGAAGATTTCGCCTGCATTCACCCCATCGAAGCCGCCGGGATAGTTGGTCGCGACAAACTTTTGCCGTTCGCTGCCGTAGAGCACAGCGCTGTCGGTCGCAACGGTAATCAGGACATCGTCCTCGTCCAGCTCGAGCCGTCTTGCGGTTTTGATCGCGGCGACGAGGTTTGCAATACCGGAAAGTCCAAGGTATTTGAGCCCGGCGATGATATCGGGACCGACTTTCCTGCGGTCCGACAGATAGGTCCGCCCGGTTTCGCTATTGAACAGCAGGTCGAGCGCACCGGTACTGCGGTCTGATACGCCGACGACAGCATCTGTGTTCATAACATTATGGATCAGCGGCACATGCTTGTCGCCGACACCCTGAATGTTGTGTTCGCCAAACCCATTGCGCAGCAGGGTCGGGCATTCACTGGCCTCCGCCGCAACGATGCGAGCGCCTTGCTCTTCTTTGAGGTAGTCGCCTGCCGCCAATGTGCCGGCCGACCCCGAGCTGGCGACAAACCCGGCCAGGCGCAGGCCAGGCCGCTTTTGTCGTAGCGCACCGAAGACGCGCGCCATCGCCGGCCCGGTACAAGCGTAATGGGCCGTGTAATTGCCAAATTCGGCGAATTGATTGAGCACAAGATTGGTGGGATCGCGCGCAAGCTCGGCGCATTTATCGTAGATTTCTTTGACATTACTCTCAGAACCCGGAGTCCGGATGATGTCTTCGGGGTGGTTCACCCAGGCCTCGAGCCACTCGAAACGTTCTTTGCTCATGCCCGCCGGCATTACCGCAATGCTGCGACAATCAAGCAGCCGGCAAATCGCGACGCCGCCGCGACAGTAATTGCCTGTCGATGGCCAAACCGTTCTGTGTACCGACGGATCGAATTGGCCGGTCACCAGATACGGAACCAAGCATCCATAGGCCGCCAGGACCTTGTGCGCGCCGATCATCGGAAAGAAGCAACCTAGCACGATAACGATCGGCGAGCGCACTCCGGTCAATTCGGGCGGCACTACGAGGTGAGGCGGGACCTCGGCAAAACCGTCACGGCACTGGTAGTTGTACCAGTGCATGCGAAACAGGTTGACCGGATCCGGGCCATCGGGATCGGCAAAATTAACGCGCCGAAGCAGCGTCTGGGGAATAGTGGACGGATCGGCAAGCTGAGCGAAAGTCGGGAGTTTCGCCCCTGCACGGCCCAGCCACTGGACTGCGCGATCGCGAACCGCGGTGTCAAATAGCCGTGGTAGGACTCCAGGGGTCGTCACGGCTTGCTCTCGCCCTTGTCCCGAAGCCGCGGAAGAGGCGAGGATAGTGGCGCCGGGCCACGCTCGAAAGCGAAATTAATTCTTTTCCAGCTGAGAAACGACGGCGTTGCAGCCCGCGCATTTCGCCAGGGTAAAGGTGACCTGGCCGGTATCGTCATTAACCAGGAACTTAACCGGAATACCACGGGCGTCGAGCCACACGGTATATTTTGTGCTGCCGTCGAGCTCGTATTTGACGGCAGGGATGGACGCGCCGTCGATCTTAACGGTCGTTTCCTGACCGCCGCCGATCCGCACTTGCTCGAGCTTGCCGGTGTCGGGACGCATCATCGTGTTTGAGCGAAGGAAACCCGGCGACCATGGGTTGGCCGGCTGCACCGAGGGTGGGGCGGTAATCGTGCCCTGAGACGAGGTAATAACAAAACTGTTGCCTCGCGCCTCGCCCTTGACCTCAGCGGGGCCGTTCCCCTTGTCGGTGACGCCATGGAACGCGACCAGGCGATTACCCTGCCACCGCTCGGTCCGGTCGGCATCCTCGCGGTACATTCGGACGCCCAGCATCTTTACCTCGAAATGCGCCCGGGTCTGCACGGTGACGCCGTCCCGCGTAGGTTCGACCGTATTGGTATAGGTGCCGATCTCGCCAAAGACAGAGTGGCTGACCCGGTATGTGAATTGAGCCGAAGACTCTGCAAATGCAGGCTCCGCGACCGTCAGCCCTGCAAGTATGCCGACCATCGCGATGACACGCCGTCCTGTGCGGTTCGCCCGCGAGTGCATTGTGTCCGCCATTAGCTTCCCCTCAAAACCTGCGGCCCGGCTTCGGCACGAAGGCAGTCGCGGCCCACCCAAGCATAACCACTCGACCTACCCAAAAATTAAGGTTACCGCTCTTGCATGCTTTGTCAATGTCAATATCGAAGGCGGCGATGCGCAAACAATCGGATGTCCATCGTTTTCGCCTTCGAAGCAAATTCGATCTCATTGAACTTTAATTGATTAGAGCGTCAAATATAGCTCCTGTTTTTGAAAGCGAGATTGCACGAGGCAAGCGGAACCCCAAACAATACTTGCCAAATTGGCTCCGTTTGGCGCACTTACGCTTTCCTGATCATCTGAAGTAAGGGAGAGCGCTTAATTGCCGAAAGCGCTACCCGGATTCGGCTACAAGGCTAAGCTGCCTCTGGAAGAACTCCAGGGCCTCGATCAGGCTGCGGGCAACCCGCAGTCTCTGACGCCCGCTCTGCACGATGAACTCAAGGGGGAAGGACTGCGCAGGGGCAGACTTGATGATGGAGTAGGCCGGAGATTCGTGGGTATGCCGGAATACAGAAAAGAGCGCCATGCCGTCGCGATGATCGATTGCATAATCGCGCCATACGCCGCCTGCAACGTGGCGGCTGTAAAGCCCGAGCAGCTGGTTGAGCTCATGGCGCGTAAAATACAGGGTCCGCTGCTTGGACCGATAATCCGCGAGGGCCAGTACCGTCGCGCTTTTCCGGCTCATTTCCACCCATCGTCCCTTGCGCTGTCACGCAGTGTTCACGATTTCCTGCATCGCGTCCAGCGGTCCGACATCGTGTCGCAAGGGGTATCAGGCCGGGTTTGGCCGGTTTGCTTCCGGGCGAGCGAGAGGTTATCTTCGTCGGTGGTTGAGATTTGGGCCGAACGGAGATTGTGAGCGACATCTTTCGCGAGATCGACGAAGAGCTTCGTCGAGACAATCTGCTCAAGCTCTGGTCGCGCTACCAACGTCACATCGTGGCTGTAGTGGTCCTCGTGCTGTTGATAGCGGGGAGCATCGTCGCGTGGCGTGCTCATCAGCTTTCAGAGCGGCGCGCGCAGTCCACGCGCTACAACTCGGCGCTATCACTAGTTCGCGACGGAAAGGAAGCCGACGCGATTAAGGTGCTCGCGGCGGCTGCGCAGGAGGGCGGTGGGTATGCAGCACTCGCCGCTTTCGAGCAGGCCCAATTGCTGGCGAAATCGGGTGACCGCAAGGGAGCCGCAGCGGCTTATGATCAAATCGCCGCTGATAGCGGGGTTGATCCATTCTTTCACGAGCTTGCTGTGCTGCTCTCGGTGATGCAGGCGATGCCCGATAGCGATCCGCAGTCCGTGACCGAAAGGCTGACGCCCCTGGCAGCGTCTGGCAACCCGTGGCGCCCCACAGCTCTTGAGCTGATGGCGGCCGCTCGCCTCAAAACCGGCGACAAAAGCGGTGCACTCGACCTGTTCAAAAGCCTTGCGGATGATCTCGCAGCACCGCAAGACTTGCGGGCCCGCGCCGCCGAGGCGGCTGCGGCCCTTGCCTCGTAACCGGTCGGCAACGCCAATGCGTCAGGGGTGCGGAATTGGAAGCCCCGTTAGGTGGGGCGCAGCCCTGCTAATACTACTTTCGGTTGCGGCGTGCGGGTGGTTTGGCGATAAGAAACAGCCTTTGCCGGGCGAGCGCATTTCGGTGCTCAGCCTCGACCGGCAAGTTGAGCCCGATCAAGACGTTGCCAAAATACCCATCACACTGCCGCGGCCGATGGTGAACCCGGATTGGCCCGAAGCCGGGGGATACCCTAATCACGCCATGCAACATCTATCGCTTCCGGACAACATTACTCAGGCATGGAAGACCAATATCGGGCAGGGCGCGTCGCGATATAGCCATGTGTTGTCGCAGCCGGTGATTGCTAACGGGCGGGTTTACGCGATGGATGGCGCGGTAGAGGTCAGCGCCCTCGATGCATCGAACGGCAGCCAAATCTGGAAGGTCGATCTCAAACCCGAGGACGAGCGCGGCAATTCCTTCGGCGGCGGCGTAGCTTTCTGGAACGATCGTCTCTACGTCTCGACCGGTTACGCGCAAATCCTTGCGCTCGATCCGGCTGACGGCCGGGTTATCTGGAGAACGCCTGTCGCCGCCCCGGTGCGCAGCGGCCCGACCGTCTCAGATGGCCGCATCTTTGCCGTTACCGTCGACAACGAACTCGTGGTGCTCAGCGCCGATGACGGTCGGCGTTTATGGAACCAAAACGCCATCCCCGAAACCGCGAGCTTGCTGGGGAGCGCAAGCCCAGCGGTCGAAGGCGAGGTGGTCGTAGCGGCGTATTCCTCGGGCGAACTCTACGCTCTCGCGGTGGAAAATGGCCGACCGCTGTGGTCGGACAATTTCTCGAACACCCGCAATGTGAATGCGGTCTCGAGCCTCGCCGATATCCGCGGCCGGCCTGTCCTCGACCGTGGCCGGGTCTTTGCTGCGAGCCACAGCGGCCGGCTGGCGGCAATCGATATGAGATCGGGGGAGCGCACTTGGGAGAAGGATTTCGGCAGCACTCATTCGCCCTGGGTTGCGGGCGATTATGTTTACGTGCTGTCGAACGAGAACGAATTGGTCTGCCTAACGCGGAACGATGGCAAGATCCGTTGGGTTCGTCGGCTCCCGAGCTACGAGAACGAGAAAAAAAGGAAGGACCCGATGAACTGGGCGGGCCCGGTGCTGGGAGGTGACCGGCTGATAGTGCTGTCGTCAGCTGGCGATGCGGTTTCCGTCTCGCCGTATACCGGCGAGCCGCTTGGTCGCCAGGAGATGCCTGCGGGCGGTTACCTGGGCCCAGTAATCGCCGATAATTCCCTCTATGTCCTGACCGACGACGCCACGCTGTCCGCCTATCGCTGACTTGACCGGCGGCAAGAGCTTGCCCCGATGAGCTTTTCCGTCGCGATCCTCGGCCGGCCAAATGTCGGCAAATCGACATTGTTCAATCGCCTGGTTGGCAGGCGTGCCGCTCTGGTCGACGATACCCCCGGGGTGACGCGCGATCGCCGCGAAGGTGAAGCGCGGATCGCTGATCTGCGCTTTTCTGTTGTGGATACCGCGGGGCTCGAAGAAGCTGAGCCGGCCTCGCTTACCGGCCGGATGCAGGTCCAGACAGAGCTAGCGCTAGCCGATTCGGATGTAGCGTTGCTCGTCGTCGATGCACGCGAGGGCGTCACCGAAGCTGATCGCCATTTCGCCAATTGGCTGCGGCGATCGGGCAAGCCCGTCGTAGTGTTGGCGAATAAGGCGGAAAGTAATGCAGCGCTGCCGGGGATTGCCGAGGCGTACCGGCTCGGGCTTGGCGATCCGGTACCCGTTTCAGCCGAGCATGGCGAAGGTCTGGCCGAGCTCTACGACCGACTGGTTCCCTTTTCTCGATGCGCTGATCGGGCTGATGGGGCTCGCGATTCGGCACTGCAGCTAGCCATCGTCGGCCGCCCAAATGTCGGAAAATCGACGCTGATCAATCGGCTGATCGGAGAGGAGCGGTTATTGATCGGTCCGGAGGCCGGCATCACCCGCGACGCAATCGCGGTGGACTGGGTATGGCGCAATCGTCCGATCCGTCTCGTCGACACGGCCGGGCTCCGCCGCAAGTCGCGCGTCGATAGCAAACTCGAGCAGCTTTCGGTCGCCGACGCGCGTCGCTCGATCCGTTTTGCCGAAACCGTCATTCTGGCCATGGATGCGTTGCAGCCGCTCGAACGGCAAGACCTCACGATCGCCCGGCACGTAGCCGACGAGGGGCGGGCGCTAGTGCTCGCGGCCAACAAATGGGATCTCGTCCGGGACCCCGCCGAATTGCTCAACCAGCTGCGCGAACGCGCGTCCACATCCCTGCCCCAGCTTTACGGCGTAGCCCTGGTCCCGATTGCAGGCCTCACCGGCTTTGGTCTGGATCAGATGATGTCGGCGGCCTTGGCGGCGCACGAGGTCTGGAACCGGCGGGTCGCAACGCCGGATATCAACGGGTGGCTCGCCGCGGTCCAAGAGCGCCATCCGCCACCCTTGGTGGCCGGCCGCCGACTGCGGCTACGTTACATTTCTCAAGTAAATATCCGGCCTCCCACTTTCGCTCTTTTTGCTTCGAAGCCGGGCGAGCTGCCCGATTCCTATCGGCGCTTCTTGGTCAACGCGTTGCGCCGGGATTTCGATCTGCCGGGAACGCCAATTCGGATGATGCTAAGGAAAGGCAGAAACCCTTATGACCCGGAGTAGCTATTGCCTATCAACAAAAGCTATGGCGCCTGTCGAAGCGTGAGAGACCGGCGGGACCGGGACCGGCACCAATCAGCGCTGCAAGCAAAGTTGCCAAGTCCTGCTGGCGATAAGGCTTGTCGAGACGCGGTAAGCCAAGGGCTCCTTCGGCGCGTCAGAATAACCGGTCGCAATGACAACCGGCAGCCCCGAGCGAATCCGGCGTATTTCTTTTGGTGCGATATGAATTTTTATAGCGTTTCTTTGCTGAAGATGAACGGTCTGTAACTTAGTCAATCTTGGGAAGGATACTTAAGGATGTCGCCGTTGCGATTGCATTCGGGCAAGGCGAGGGCGACAAAGCCGTCGCTGACGCTCTCCGGCGGCGGCAGATGGGCGGGGTTTTCGCCCGGGAAGGCTCGCGCGCGCAACCGCGTGCGCACAACGCCGGGATCAATCAAGTTGGCACGCACGGGCGTCTTGGCGATTTCGCTGGCATAAATCTTGATGAGCATTTCAAGGCCAGCCTTGCTGACCGCGTATGGACCCCAATAGGGATGGACACCGCGTGCAACCTCTGATGTGACAAAGATCGCACGTCCCGCGGGGGCGGCGTGCAACAGTGGATCCATGGCTCGGAGCAGGCGCCAGTTCGCGGTAAGGTTGAGGTCCATGACCTCTGCCCATATCTCCGGGGAGATGTGACCGAGCGGTGAAAACACTCCAAACTCAGCGGCATTACCGACCAGGATGTCGAGCCGGCCGTACCGGTCGAACAACGCACCCGCAAGTTCATCGATTTTTATAAAATCGCGTAGGTCCACAGGAACCAGGGTGGCGCTGCCGCCCGCCGCACGGACCGCATCATCGGTTTCTTCGAGGCCCCCGACTGTGCGCGCCGACAGTACGACGTGGGCACCTTCCGCGGCAAAGCGCACGGCGACCGCCGCCCCGATGCCGCGTGAAGCGCCGGTGATCAGCGCAATCTTGCCGGCGAGCCGCCTACGCGGTCGGCCGTGATCCTCGGCACCAGCCACTAGGTTGGCGCGCCGGCCGTTTCGGCAACCCGGGCTGACCAGCGGCACACAACCATCAAAACAATGATACTGAGCCCCGCGGTGAACATCAGATGGAAGCTTGGCGATAGGCGAGGATTTAGGCCGGCTCGGCCAGCAATGAAAGCTGAACCGAAACCTTGCCGTTGTCGGCGTCGGTCGGCGGGATCGGGTAGTCGCCAGTGAAGCATGCGTCGCAGAAACGCGGCGCAAGGCGGTCGCGGCGCGGCTTCCCCATCGCCCGATAGAGCCCGTCGATCGACAAGAAAGCAAGGCTGTCGACACCGATGAGTTTGGCCATTCCTTCGAGGTCAAAGCGCGCCGCGAGCAGTTGATCACGCTCCGGAGTGGCAATCCCATAAAAGCAGGGATGGATCGTCGGCGGGCTCGAGATACGCATATGGACGGCGGTCGCTCCGGCGCGCCGAACCATTTCGACGATCTTGATCGAGGTCGTGCCGCGCACGATCGAATCGTCGACGAGAATGACCCGCTTGTCCTTCAGATTGGCGCGGCTCGCATTATGCTTCAGCCGGACCCCCAAGTGGCGGATCTGATCGGTCGGCTCGATGAAGGTCCGCCCGACGTAATGGTTGCGGATGATCCCGAGTTCGAACGGCAGGCCCGATTCCTGAGCGTAGCCGATCGCTGCCGGCACGCCCGAATCGGGCACCGGCACGACAATGTCCGCGTCCACATGGCTTTCGCGGGCGAGTTCCCGCCCGATCTGCTTGCGCGCCTCATAGACGCTAGTGCCCTCGACGACACTGTCGGGCCGGGCGAAGTAGATGTGCTCGAACACGCAGAAACGCCTCTCTTGATCTTCGAACGGCATTACACTGCGCACCCCGCTTGGCCCAATGATGACGATTTCTCCGGGCTCGACGTCGCGCTCGAACTCGGCGCCAATGATGTCGAGGGCGCAGGTTTCCGAAGCCAGAATCCGGGCCTGGCCGAGCCGGCCCAGGACCAAGGGCCGCACGCCAAATGGATCGCGCACGCCGATGAGCGCGTTTTGCGACAGTGCCACGAGGGAATAGGCGCCCTGAACCTGGCGCAGAGCATCGGTGAGCCGGTCGACAACCGTCTCTTTGAGGCTCGTCGCGATCAAATGGACGATGACCTCGGTGTCGCTCGTCGATTGAAATAAGCTGCCGCGGCGCACGAGTTGACGGCGCAGTTGATATGAATTGGTGAGATTGCCGTTATGGCAGATGGCGAGCCCACCGAATTCGAAATCGGCAAACAGCGGCTGCACGTTGCGCAGCGCGACCTCACCCGTCGTCGCATAGCGGACATGGCCGATCGCAGCGCTGCCGAGCAGGCGCCCGATCACCTCTTTGGAGCTGAAATTGTCGCTGACGTGCCCGAGGCCGCGATGCGCATTGAACTGGTCGCCGCCATAAGACACAATTCCTGCGGCTTCCTGTCCGCGATGCTGCAGGGCGTGCAGGCCGAGCGCAGCGAGCGCCGCCGCGTCCGGGTGGCCATACACCCCGAACACACCGCACTCTTCATGGAAGTGATCCGTGTCCAACGAAGCGGGCCCCAACGGATCCGTGGAGGGCATCGGCGATCCTCCTCTTGGGACCCGTTACATAATTGTTTCACAAGCCCAACACCAGCCGGGTGGGCGCAACCCTGTTATTTCGTGTTCTCGATCAAGCGATCCATGTCTCGGCGGTCGCCACGGTTGTAGCTTGGCGCCACGGCCTCATTGGATTGAACCGCTGGCGCGGCCGAAGGGCTGGACAGCGCACGCATCGCACTCCGCGCATCCTGCGCCGGATCGGATCCTCGGTGAGTTTCGTCGCCCGCACCGGCGCTCTTGATTTGCAACGATGCAGGCAGAGCATCCCGCAGAATGTCCGCCCCTTTGGCCAGGAACCGTTCGCTTTTTGCCTCTTTCATCCAGGGCGGCCGATCGTTTTGGGGCAGACTGACATCGACCACGAGATAGGCGAGCGAAACGAGGACCAGGCCGCGCACGAGACCAAAAATCAATCCGAGCGTCCGATCGATGGGCGATAGGGCACTGCCATCGACGAAGCGCGCGACGTACCCCGTCAGCACCGTGAGCACGATTAGGCTGACCACGAACAACCCGGCCCCGGCGATCAGGTCCGCGAGCAAGGGCGTCGTCACGAATCGAACGATGATGGCATAAACATTATTGAAGCCGTAAAGCGCGATCGCCGCTGCGCCGACCCAGGCGGCGATTGATAAGGCTTCGCGTACAAAGCCTCGGGCGAAGGCGAAGATCGCCGAAAGCGCGATCACCGCGATGATGGCGAAGTCAAGAGCATTCACGGCGCAATCTCTCTGAGGCCTCGGCGAAGCGGCGCGCGCCGGGAGGATAACCGCTCCACGATGTCGTTCAAATGTCCGATCACCACCGTCCCAAGCTCCGCTTGGAGTTTATGTATTCCTCCGGTCGAGCTCCTGCGGCGGATCGGCATCCAAGCTGCGCCGAAACCGAGCTTGGCGGCCTCTTTGAGCCTCGCCTCGGAGTGAACGACCGGGCGCACCTCACCAGACAGCGCTATTTCGCCGAACACGACAGTGCCAGCAGGAACTGGCGTCTCGGTCAATGCCGAAACAAGGGCTGCCGCCACTGCGAGATCGGCGGCCGGCTCCACAATCCGGAGGCCACCGGCCACATTGAGATAAATATCGTTGGCTCCGACCGAAAGGCCGCAGCGGGCATCGAGCACAGCGGTGATCATCGCCAGCCGCGTCGCGTCCCAGCCGACAACGGCGCGCCGCGGAGTGCCGAGCACTGCCGGCGCAACGAGCGCTTGCACCTCGACCAACACCGGGCGGGTGCCCTCCATGCCCGCGAAGACGGCCGAGCCGCTGAGCTGCTCTGCGCCCGAGGCCTCACTTTCCTCCGCATCGGATCCAAATGCGGCTCGCCCACCGAGAAACAAGGCCGAGGGGTTCGGGACCTCGACGAGGCCGCGGTCACTCATTTCGAAGACACCGATTTCATCCGTGGCGCCAAAGCGGTTCTTCACCGCCCGCAAGATGCGGAACTGATGGCCGCGTTCGCCCTCAAAATAGAGGACAGTATCGACCATGTGCTCAAGCACACGAGGGCCGGCGATGACACCTTCCTTTGTCACATGTCCGACGAGAACCAACACAAAGCCGCGCTGTTTGGCCAACCGGATCAGTTCCTGGGCCGTGCCCCGCACCTGGCTGACGGTGCCGGGCGCGCTATCCAAAGTATCGAGATACATCGTCTGAATAGAATCGACGACGACCAGATCCGGCGCATCCTCCCGGTCGAGCGAAGCGACAATGTCGCGCACATTGCCGGCTGCGGCGAGCAAAACCGGACTGGCGCTGACGCCGAGTCGCTCGGCGCGCAACCGCACCTGATCGATTGCCTCTTCGCCGGTGATGTAGGCCGCATTTGCCGGTGCCGCGATCGCCGCCGCAGCCTGGAGCAACAGCGTCGACTTGCCGATACCCGGATCGCCGCCGACGAGTATCGCCGAGCCCGGCACAAATCCGCCGCCACAGACACGGTCGAGCTCCGCGATGCCCGTCCGGCGGCGCGGCGGCAGTGTGCTCGGCCCAGTCAGGCCAACAAAGGCGACGGAGCGGCCCCCGCGGCGGTCTTTCGACAAGCTTTTGGGCGGGGCCTCGCGCGGTATTTCTTCAATCAGGCTGTTCCAGGCGCCGCAACCGTCGCAGCGGCCGGTCCACTTGGTATGGACCGCGCCGCATTGCTGACAAGCATATCGCGCCTGCGCGCGCGCCATCGCCTAGCCCCGAGCGCCAGTAATGGCGTTGCCGAAGGAGGTCGCACGGCCAAAGCCCCTGGTAGCCAGCCGTGTTCCGGCCACCCAGGATCGCCGCCAAGCCGGAGCGACACGGCCTTGGATGGCCGGGCCGAACCCGGCTGTGGGTAAGCAGGCTGTTGGCTGGCTCCCCAAGGTCAACCCCTCGTCATGCGGCGCGGATCTGCATCCGGATCGGTCCTTCGGCGCGGCCGTTGATAAACTGGTCGACGTACGGATTGCCGGAATGATCGATCTCGGCCGTCGCCCCGTGCCACACTATGCGCCCGCCGTGCAGCATCGCGACGCGATCGGCGATCTTGCGCGCGCTGACCATATCATGGGTGATGGAAACTGCGGTCGTGCCGACTTCGCGAACGCATTTCACGATCAGATCGTTGATCACATCCGCCATGATCGGGTCGAGACCGGTCGTCGGCTCGTCAAGAAAGATGATCTCCGGATCCGCCGCTATTGCGCGCGCAAGGGCCACTCGTTTCTGCATTCCCCCCGACAGCTCGGCTGGACGTAGCAGGGAAACCTCGGGCCCAAGGCCGACTGCGGCAAGTTTAGCCAGCGCGATCTCTTTTGCCGCTGCGCGGTCCATGCCGCGTCCTTGCACCAATCCGAACGCCACATTCTCCCATACGGTGAGCGAATCGAAGAGAGCGCTGCCCTGGAACAGCATTCCAAACTTCTGAAGCATCCGTTCGCGATCGGCTCGCCCTACGCCCAGCGTCTCCTGCCCATCGATCCGGATCGATCCAGCTTCGGGACGCAGCAGGCCGAGAATGCACTTGATAAGGACCGATTTGCCGGTTCCTGAGCCGCCGATTATGACGAGGCTTTCGCCGCTCCCGCAGTCGAGATCGATGCCATCGAGCACCTGCTTGCGGCCGAACGACTTCCGTAGTCCTCGTACAGAAATCTTCGGCGCGTCGCCAATATCCATTATCGCCCGAAAAAGGCCGCGGTGATCACGTAATCGAGGACGAGGATCAAAATGGAGGCAGATACAACGGCGTAGGTGGTCGCTCGCCCCACGCCCTCGGCTCCGCCGCGCGAATAGTAGCCCTGATAGCAACCCATCAGCGCGATGATAAAGCCGAAAACCGCGGCCTTGACGAGCCCCGAGACGACATCGACCGTCTCAAGACGTTGCCAGCTGCCATTCAGATAGGCCTGGGGGTTGAAGCCGAGCTTATAAACGCCGACGAGATAGCCGCCAAAGACGCCGATTATGTCCGCCACCAGGACCAGCATCGGCAAGGTGATCACACCGGCGAGCAGGCGCGGCAAAACAAGAAAGCGCAGGGGGTCGGTCGACAGCGTGGTCAGCGCGTCGATCTGATCGGTGACGCGCATCGTTCCGATCTCGGCCGCCATCGCAGCGCCGACGCGACCGGCCACCATCAGACCGCTGATGACGGGGCCGAGTTCCCGGGTGACCGACAGCACCACCACCGTCGCGACCGCCCCTTCGGCGGAGAATCGGCTGAACCCGGTATAGGATTGCAGAGCCAGCACCATTCCGGTGAAGATTGCCGTCAGCCCGACGACCGGCAGCGAGAAATAGCCGATATTGACCATCTCGCGCAGGACCAAGCGGGGATAGAATGGCGGTGTAAACGCGGTCGCCAGAGACATGCCGGCGAACAGGGCGAGCCGACCGGTGCCCACGAGAAAGCTGAGAAAGACCGCGCCAACCGCGGCGAGAAATCTCAGCATCGACAAGGTGAGCCGCGGTAAATCCTGTGATAGCGCCGACCGAGCGAACTCAGGATCTCGTACCCGATCGTGCCGGCATCAGCAGCGGCGGCATCGACGCCGTAATCGTCACCCAACAGTTCTACGAAGCCGCCTGGGCGGGCGAGCGCAGGGTCGGCCTCCGTAACGTCGAAAACGGCCAAATCCATTGAAACTCGACCGATAAGCGGCACCCGTCTGACGCCAAGGCGGCCTGAGCCGCGGTGGCTGAAAGACCGCAGCCAACCATCGGCATAACCTACCGCTACGGTAGCGAGGCGGCTCGGCCCGCTGGTGACGTGCGCCGCACCGTAGCCAACCGTCTCGCCCCGGTCAACGTCACGGATTTGCAAGATTCTGCCCCTCAGACGAATAATTTGACGCATCGGATTAGGCGCACCTGGCTGCGGATTGACACCGTAGAGCGCCGCACCGGGGCGGACGAAATCAAAGTGAAACTCGGGTCCGAGAAAAATGCCGGAGGAGGCCGCGAGGCTGGCGGGGAGGTGCGCGAGGCGGCTCCGCGCGGATGCGAAACGCGCTCGTTGGATCTGATTGAGCGTATGCCCGGGTTCGTCCGAGCAGGCCAGATGACTGATGAAGGCATGCCAAGTGATGGGCCCCTCGGCCAGTTCGACGGCGAGTTTGGCGAACTCGCGCATTGTCAACCCGAGCCGGGCCATTCCGGTATCAATATGCAGCATCGCTCGCGGCACGCTTAGCTCGGCAGCAACCGCACGCCAGTCGGCAACTTGCCCCGGGTCGTTAAGAACCGGGGTGAGTCGGTGTTCGATGAACTCGCCTGCGGAGCCGGGCAGCGGCCCGTTCAGCACCGCGATCTCGATCGGCTCAGCGAGAGCCGGGCGCAACGAGATCCCCTCCTCGATCGTGGCGACGAAGAAGAGCCGGCACCCTGCCGCAGCCAATGCGGCCGATACCTGTGATGCGCCCAGGCCATAAGCATCGGCCTTCACCACTGCTGCGCAACGAGCAGGTTCGACCTTTTGCGCCAGCAGACGCCAATTCGCCGCGATCCCCGCAAGATCGATCTCGAGAATCGCCCCCGCCCGACTTAGCGGATCGCTGGTCATCCGAGCACTGGCGTATTCGCCGGAAAACGGTCGCGGCTTTTCCCGGCCCGGCTCAGAAATCCGAGGAAGGCAGATGGTCGATCGGCATATAGTTGTCGAACTTTGTGGTTTCGGCATCGAAATGAAGCTTTACCGTTCCGATCGGGCCGTGGCGTTGCTTGGCGACGATGATTTCTCCGAGGCCATGCGCCTTTTCGAGCCGTTCTCGCCATTCCTGATAACGCTCGCTGAATTTGTTTTCCGCTTCGTCGGGCCGGCGGGTCGGCTCGCGTGACAGATAATATTCTTCGCGAAAGATGAACATGACGACGTCGGCGTCCTGCTCGATCGAGCCGGATTCGCGCAGATCGGCGAGGATCGGCCGCTTGTCTTCACGCTGTTCGACGGCGCGCGACAATTGCGAGAGCGCAAGCACAGGGACATTGAGCTCCTTCGCGAGTGCCTTCAGCCCACGCGTGATCTCTGAAATCTCCTGTACTCGATTATCCTGCGTCCGGACCTGATTCGACGGACGCAACAACTGTAAGTAGTCAATCACAATCAACCCCAAGCCTTGCTGTCGCTTCAGTCGCCGAGCGCGCGTGCGTAGCGCGGTGACCGTCATCGCCGGAGTGTCATCAATGAACAGCCTTAACCCGGCAAGGCGCTGGCTGGCCTGAACGAATTTGTCAAAATCTTCGCGACTGACGTCGCCCCGGCGAATGCGGTCCGAGGAGACACCCGATTCCTCGGCCAGAATCCGGGTTGCGAGTTGCTCCGCTGACATTTCGAGCGAAAAAAAACCCACCACCGCCCCGTCCTCGGCTGTGTCGCGGCCATTCGGAGCAACGGGCTGCTTGTAGTTCGTCGCGGCATGAAACGCGATATTGGTTGCAAGGGCCGTCTTGCCCATCGACGGTCTTCCGGCGAGGACGATCAGATCGGAAGGGTGCAATCCGCCCAGCTTTCGGTCCAAATCGACGAATCCGGTGGCAACACCGACCGTCTTGCCGCTGCGTTTGAACGCCGCTTCGGCGTTCAAGATGGCGTTCGTCAGCGCATTGCCGAACGGACGGAACCCACCCTCAATTGCCCCCGCGGTCGCAAGGTCGAACAGCTTTTTTTCTGTGCGTTCGATCTGCTCGCGAGCCGGGTCGTCGAGATCCTGGCGGAAGGCGTCGTTGACGACATCTTCGCCCAGCGTGATCAGCTCACGGCGCAGATAAAGGTCATGCACCGCCCAGCCGTAGTCCTGGGTGTTGATGATTGTTGCTGCCGCCCCTGCTAGCCGGGCCAGATATTGCGCGCCCCCGATCTCGGCCAGTGCCCCATCCTGATCGAAGAGATTTTTTAGAGTGACCGGGTTAGCGATCTGGCCGCGCGCCAGGAGCTTGCCGATCGCCGCGAAAATTCGGCCGTGCACAGCATTGCCGAAATGCTCGGGTTGCAGGAATTCGGAGACGCGAAGATACGCCGCGTTATTGATCAATATGGCCCCGAGCAGGGCCTGCTCAGCTTCGGTGTTGTAGGGTGGGACGCGAAGGAGCTCGGGGTTGGGCTCACCGCGCAGCGGCGTAACCCGGGAAGTCATGGTTGTTTCCATGCATTTAGAATACCACCGCCTAGCCCGATCAACATCTTGTGCAAATCGGGGATATGGTGGAAGGCGGGGGTAACCGGGCGCCGAACCGTCAGGCGGCGCGGTCCGAGGCGGCGCTGTGCTCGCGCTCCCAATCCAGCATGTAATCTCGCGTCAGCGGGACTGTGTCGACCGTCTTGGCGAGTTGCATCTGGAAGACCATCAGATCCTGACGTCGGAACGCGATCTCCGAGCCAACAAGGTACATTTCCCACATGCGGCAGAAACGGTCGTCATAGATCTCGCGGATGCGGTCGCGGTTCCGCTGGAAGCGAGCCCGCCACGCTCTCAGTGTCTGGGCATAATGTAGTCGCAGAATTTCGAGGTCGGTAATCCACAATCCAAAGCGTTCGGCAACCGGTACGACCTCCGAGAGAGCCGGCACATAGCCGCCCGGGAAAATATATTTGCGAATCCAGGGGTTGGTGGAACTAGGTCCGTTTTTGCGGCCGATCGAGTGGAGCAGCGCCACCCCGTCACCTGTCAGCAGTGATTTGAGTTTCGCAAAAAAGTCGCTGTAGTGGTTAACCCCGACATGCTCGAACATGCCAACCGAGACGATTCGGTCGTAAGTCCCGACCTCCTCGCGATAATCGCGCAAGTAAAACTTGACACGGTCCGATAGACCGGCCGCTGCCGCTCGTCGTGTCGCGACCTTGGCCTGCTCGGCCGAGAGCGTCAAACCCGTCACCTCGGCGCCGCATTCGCCGGCGAGATAGAGTCCCAGCCCGCCCCACCCTGAGCCGATGTCAAGCACTCTCTGCCCCGGCCGGATCAGCAGCTTGGCCGCAATGAGCCGTTTCTTGTTGACCTGCGCGCTATCGAGATCCTCGTCGGCGGTCCGGAAATAGGCACAGGAGTATTGACGATCCCGATCAAGGAACAGCTCGTAGAGCTGGTCCGATAAATCATAATGATGGGCTGCATTACGACGGGCGCGAGGAATCGGATTGTATTGGTGAACTCGGCGAAGCAGGGATGCAGAGCCGTTCAACAGGTATTTGACCAGACCGTTGGGCAAAACATCGAGGTTGACAGCTAGCAGGTCAAAGAAATCGTAGAGATCGCCCTCCTCGATAGTCAGCGATCCGTCGACGAATGCCTCCGGCAGACAAAGGCCCGGCGTAGCAATGAGCTTCCACTGAAGCGTCGGGTCGCGGAGCCGAATTGTGACGGTAGACCCGGTTCCGTCGCCGAGCGCGTGCAACCTTCCGGCGGCATCTATGAGGCAAAGCCGACCGATTGTGATGATTCGCCTAAACAGAGCAGCCAGCAGCATCGTCCGCCTGCGGGTGCAGTCCCGGTCCGTTAGGCAGCAGACCCCGTCTCGGCCGGTTGGTTTTGATCCGCATCTTCTTCCTCCTCGCGGGCACGCAGCGGATCGATGCCCTTGGCTTGCATTACGGCCTCCTCTGCCGATTGGGCGACGTTGGCGGTCACCGTTACCGCCACTTCCGGGTGCAGTACAATCTTCACCGGATGAAGACCTAGATTTTTGATCGGCCGGTCGAGAGTGACCTGGCGCTTCTCGATCGTGAAACCGGCTTCAGTGACCGCCTCGGAGATATCGCGCGCCGAGACCGAACCGTAGAGCTGCCCGCTTTCGCCGGCCTGGCGAACAATTACGACAGTGAGTCCTTCAAGTTTGCCGCCGATGTCGGTGGCTTCGGACCTGCGTTCAAGATTGTTCGCTTCAAGCTGGGCGCGCTGGCTTTCGAAAAAGGACAAATTCTCCTTTGTGGCACGCAGCGCCTTTTTCTGCGGCAGCAGATAATTGCGAGCGTAGCCGGGCTTTACCTTCACTACCTGTCCCATTTGACCGAGCTTTTCGACCCGTTCGAGCAGGATCAGTTCAATCATTGAGTTCCTCCAAAGGATTGGGGTTGGGCGAAACGGCGCCGGATCCCGAGCGATGATTCGAGTACCCCCAACAGCGCGGCCAACAGCAACGGCCAGCCGAACACCCCAGCCAACACGTAGAACGTGACGAGAGGGATCGCCGGACGTGCAAACCGGCGCGCCACCGTATGCAGAACACCCAACCCGGCGAGGCAGAACGGGACTGCCAACACAATTATTACGTTGATACCGAGGAACTGCGTCGTGCCGCCAATCAGTGTCGCCCCGGCCGCCGCCGCAAGCAGCATGGGGAGCCACATCGGTAGGCTGAGTGCTGCAAGGTCGGGCGATGACCGCCAGCTGTTCCCGAACCGCGTCAGCATGCCCTGAGCCAGAATTCCGTTGGTCACCGTCACGACCATCCAGGAGGCAGCCAGAATGCCGGGTAGGATGAAGGAAAGAAAGCCGAGGAGTTCGCCATGCTCGGGAGTGCCTCCGTCAGAGCTGCGCTCGAGCACGGGCGCCAAAAGCTCGCTTAGCTCGGTGCGTATATCGTCCGGGCCACCGGCTAGAGAGAGCACGGCAATCAGCCCAACCAGCCCAAGGCCGGCGAGCCAAGCAGTCAGCAACCCGGGCGGATACCATTCAATGGCTCCGTCGTCGCCGGCCCGCGCGAGGAGCGATTGCCGCACTAATAGAAGCACCGGCAAAACATTCAGGCCGGCGAAAACTCCTGCTGCCAACATTCCGCCAGCGGCTAGAAGGAGCAAAATGGCGACAGTTCCCGCGAGCGCCGCCGCACCCGTCCCGCGCCAGAGCCCAGCAGCAAAAATCGGCACCTGAGCGAGGTAGGCCAGCAGAATAGAACTTGGCGCGTCGGTCAATGCCAACAGATACGGGCCGGCCGCGAGGGCTCCGCACAACGCTGCGATCCCCGCGACCCCGATCCCAGTCACAGAAGTGGCCGTCACCAGCCTCGCCGGATCTGGCGCGCTCTATTTGACCATGTAAGGAAGCAGGCCGAGAAAGCGCGCCCGTTTGATCGCCTGAGCGAGTTCGCGCTGACGCTTGGTTGAAACGGCGGTGATGCGGCTCGGCACGATCTTGCCGCGCTCCGAGATGAAGCGCTGCAACAGCTTGACGTCCTTGTAGTCGATCTTGGGCGCGTTCGGCCCGGAAAACGGGCAGGATTTTCGCCGCCTAAAGAACGGCCGTCGCGTCGCCCCGCCGCGCGCCGCAGCACCGCCCGATTGACTTTCCATTTACGCCTCCACCACTTCGGCGGCCCGTTCCGCGCCGCCTTGCGCTTCCCCCGCCCTGTCGCGATCGCTTCGGCGCTGGCGATCATCGCGGCTGCCGCGGTTCTGCATTACAACCGAGGGTCCCTCCTCCAAGCTATCGACCCTGATCGTCAGGTACCGGATCACATCTTCGTTGATCCGCATCGTCCGTTCCAGTTCGGCGACTGCTGCCGGTGGCGCAGCGATATTAAGGAGCATGTAATGCCCCTTGCGATTCTTGCGCATCCGATAGGCCAAATTTCGCAAACCCCAATATTCGCGTTTCTTAACCTCGCCACCATTGTCAGAGACGAGTTGTACGAAGTTATCTGCGAGCGCGTCTACTTGGGAGCCCGAAATGTCCTGGCGGGCGATGAATACGTTTTCATACAGCGGCATTCTAAACCTATCCCTTATGGCTGATGATGACCCGGCGCAAGTACGCCAACCGGGTCGAGCCGGCTTCCGCCGGCAAGGGTATAACCGCTCACTATATAGGAAGCTGAAGGCCGCACAAGGTAAGCCCCGCAACGCCTGCTTGACACCGGCCATGACACCGCTATGACCACGGTGCCCGTCTTGGCCGGCGGGGGGACAGCAGCAAAACGGGGGATACATTCCGGATGAAGCGGGCCGTATGAAACGGGCATTTGTATTTCCAGGTCAAGGTTCGCAGGCGGTCGGGATGGGGCGCGCGCTGGCGACGGCGTTTGCACCCGCCCGCCGAGTGTTCGAAGAGGTCGACGACGCTTTGTCGCAGAACCTGTCGCAGTTGATCTTCGAAGGGCCGGAAAGCGACTTGACCTTGACCGAAAATGCGCAGCCGGCGCTGATGGCGACGAGTCTCGCGGTGATGAACATTCTTGAAAGCGAGTGCGGCCTAGCGCTCGAGGAGATCGCTTTTGTGGCCGGACATTCGCTCGGCGAGTATTCGGCGCTGGCGGCGGCGCATGCTCTCTCCGTCAGCGAGGGGGCTCATCTTCTCAAGCTGCGCGGGCAGGCAATGCAGCAGGCAGTCCCGGTAGGGGAGGGAGCGATGGCGGCCCTGCTTGGCCTTGACGTCGCAGAGGCAAGCGAAGTCGCAACGGAAGCACGGCTCGGCGAAGTGTGCGCGGTGGCAAACGACAATGCCCCGGGCCAAGTCGTGGTCAGCGGGCACCGCGCCGCGGTGGAGCGGGCGGTGGCGATTGCCCGGGCGCATGGCGCACGGCGTTCGATAGCGCTACCCGTGAGCGCGCCATTCCACTCGCCACTGATGGCGCCGGCCGCCGATGTCATGGAGGAAGCCTTAGGCGAGGTGGAAATCCGGACGCCCCTGGTGCCGCTCGTCGCGAATGTGTCGGCGGCACCAACACGTGACCCGGCCGGGATCAGACGTGGGCTTGTCGAGCAGGTGACGGCGATGGTCCGTTGGCGCGAGAGCATAATGTTTCTTAAATCTGCCGGGGTGGAGGAGATTGTGGAGATCGGGGCGGGACGAGTCCTCACTGGCCTGGCCAAGCGCATCGATGCGAGCTTTTTAGCGCGCTGTGTTGGAACACCGGCAGAGGTCGAAGCGCTGATGAAAGAGTTGTAAGCGAAGTGCGCCGGAACGCCATTTCCCCCCGCAGTCCTTTGCGATGTTCGATCTATCGGGTCAGACCGCACTTGTAACCGGCGCCTCTGGCGGGATCGGCGGGGCGATTGCCACAGCGCTGCATCACCAGGGAGCGGAACTGGTCCTGGCCGGCACCCGGTCTTCCGCCCTCGACGCGCTGGCTGCCCAACTCGGCGAGCGGGTTCGCACTGCGGTCGCCGACCTGACCGATTCGGCGGCGCCTGACCGGTTGGTCAAGGAAGCCGAAGCAGCGATGGGCCGTGTTGATATTCTCGTCAACAACGCCGGAATAACCCGCGATGCGCTAGCGCTGAGGCTGACGGACGATGACTGGCGTTCCGTGCTGGAGGTCAATCTCACAGCCGCCTTCCGGCTGACACGCGCGGCCCTGCGCGGCATGGTGAGACGCCACCATGGCCGCATTATCGGGGTGGCGTCGGTGGTGGCAGTCGCCGGCAACGCGGGACAGGCCAACTACGCGGCGGCAAAAGCGGCAATGATTGCGATGTCGAAGTCGATCGCCGCAGAGGTTGCTGGGCGCGGCATCACCGTAAACTGCATCGCCCCGGGACTGATCGCGACGGCGATGACCGACAGGTTGGGCACGGAGCAGCGCGTGCGGCTGGCGGGTGCTATTCCGGCCGGGCGCTTTGGCGTGCCGGAAGACGTGGCAGCAGCTGTCGTCTATCTGGCAAGTGCCGAAGCCGCTTATGTCACCGGCCAGACCTTGCACATCAATGGCGGGATGGTCATGGTATAGCCGCACACGCTCGGGTCAGCTATTTGGCAGTGGCGAGGAAACATGCTATGTGACCGCGCCGTGACTCCTGCGTTCGATGCGGCCCCGGAGGGGCAGCGCCATTGGCGGCGCGTGGTGCCTGGGTGCCTAAACGATTTCCACAATCTACTGAGGAAAAGAACGGATGAGTGACGTCGCTGATCGGGTCAAAAAGATCGTCGTCGAGCATTTGGGCGTCGACGAATCCAAAGTGACCGAAAACGCCAGCTTCATTGACGATCTAGGCGCCGACAGCCTCGACACTGTCGAGCTCGTTATGGCCTTTGAGGAGGAGTTCGGGTGCGAGATCCCGGACGACGCGGCCGAGAAGATCGTGACGGTGAAGGATGCGGTCAGCTTCATCGAATCGCATAAATGATCCAACCACGCGCGAAGCCATCCAGCCCAACTCATTTAGTTTTGATTGGTTATTGGTTGCGTGGTCAGCGGGAATAGGATGCGGCGCGTCGTCGTCACCGGGATGGGGCTTGTCACACCCTTCGGTGTCGGTCTTGAGAGAAACTGGAACAGCTTGCTCGCGGGCAAATCCGGCGTGCGCGCGATCCAATCCTTCGAGGTTTCCGACTTGCCGGTCAAAATCGCCGCGCAGGTGCCGCGCGGGGAGACCCTGGCGGGGCTCTTCAATGCCGATGATTGGGTGCCGCCCAAAGACCAGCGCAAGATGGACGGATTCATCGTCTATGCCTTGGCTGCGGCGGCCCAAGCCATAGAAGACGCTGGTTGGACCCCCGAGGAGGAAGGCGCGCGCGAGCGCACGGGAGTCATGATCGGCTCCGGCATAGGTGGCCTTCCCGGGATCACGGATGGCGCATTGGCCCTGCATGAGCGCGGCCCGCGTCGCCTCTCTCCGTTTTTCATCCCTGCCAACCTGATCAACCTCGCCTCCGGGCATGTCTCGATTCGGTACGGTTTCACTGGCCCCAACCACGCGGTTGTCACCGCCTGTTCGACGGGAGCCCACGCGATAGGCGACGCGGCACGGTTGATCATGCTGGACGATGCCGATGTGATGGTATGTGGCGGTACCGAAGCGGCCATATGCCGCTTGGGGATCGCCGGCTTCGCCGCGGCGCGTGCTCTCTCAACGGGTTTTAACGACGATCCGCCTCGGGCCTCCCGCCCATGGGACCAGGAACGCGACGGGTTCGTAATGGGCGAGGGCGCCGGAATCCTGGTCCTCGAAGAGTATGAGCATGCTCGAGAAAGAAGGGCGAAGATCTATGCCGAAGTCGTCGGCTACGGCATGTCCGGGGACGCCTTCCATCTCACTGCTCCCGCTGAGAACGGCAACGGCGCCTTTCGCTCCATGCGCAACGCACTAAAGCGCGCTGGCATCGGACCCGAGAAGATCGATTACATCAACGCTCACGGGACCTCCACCCCGCTCGGCGACGAAATCGAGCTCGGTGCGGTAAAGCGTCTGTTTGGCAGACACGCATACGAACTGTCGATGTCTTCAACGAAATCGGCGATCGGCCATCTTCTCGGAGCGGCGGGCAGCGTCGAGGCGATCTTCTCTATTCTCGCCATTCGCGATGGGGTAGTGCCGCCGACGCTTAATCTCGACAACCCGTCTCCCTCCTGCGATATCGATCTTGTACCGAAGCAGGCAAAGGAGCGCAGGGTGGACTTCGTGCTCTCCAACTCCTTCGGCTTTGGCGGCACTAACGCTTCGCTGATCTTCACGCGGCCGTCCTGAGCGCTTGAGCCGCGCCGACGCCCGTTGCGGACGCTAGCGATGCGAAGCTTTCTGCGGCTCCTCGCTTCGGCTGGGTTGGCCGTGTTGCTGCTCATTGTTGTGCTTGGGGGAGCAGGCTATTGGCTTTATCGAGACCTCGCCAATCCTGGGCCGCTGGCGCAAACGCGAACCGTCGTTATCCCGACTCACGCCAGTCTTTCCGACATCGCCTGGTTATTGGCTAAGCAGGGCGTGATCCGACACACATTGTTGTTCGAGCTCGGCGCGACCGTGTCCGGCCGCGGCTCGGCACTGCGAGCGGGAGAATACGAATTTCCGGCCGCAACCAGCGCCCTTCGGGTCATGGACATCATTGCCGGCGGTAAGACCCTCAAGCATCGGCTGACAATACCGGAGGGCCTGACGAGCTCGGAAATCATCACGCTGGTGCTAACCGCGCCGGCCCTCGACGGCGATATCACCCCCCTACCCGCCGAGGGGGAGCTAATGCCGGATACATATTTCTACGAGTATGGCGAGCTCCGGCAGAGTTTGATCGCGCGAATGGAGCGCGCAATGAAGCGCGCTCTCGCCAAGGCTTGGGCAGAGCGTCGCTCCGACTTGCCCCTGGCGACACCGCAAGACCTTCTAATCCTCGCCTCATTGGTCGAAAAAGAAGCCGCTCGCGAAGACGAGCAGGCCCGGATCGCCGCGGTTTTCGTCAACCGGCTGCGGCTCGGTATGCCGTTACAGTCTGATCCAACAGTGATCTATGCGCTGAGTGATCACGGCGCCAAAAAGCTTGATCGCCGCCTCACCCATGCCGATCTGACGATAGTATCACCCTATAATACATACATGGCGAAGGGCCTGCCGCCCGGCCCAATTGATAATCCAGGCCTTTCGGCGCTGCTTGCGGCGGCGCGGCCCGCCTTCACCGATGACCTCTATTTCGTCGCGGACGGCGCCGGCGGGCATGTTTTCGCGAAGACCCTCGCGGCGCACTACCGGAACGTTTTGCAATACCGTCACGGCCAAGCGCTGTCGTCCGACGGAGAGACGCCAGCCCCGCCGCCCTCGGATCGACCGCGCGCTCCGACGCACGCGAATTAGCAGGGGCCGGCGCAACTCACCGAGCTCAAGGTCCGGGACCTGGCGGTCAAACTACACCGGGCCGCGCGTGGCCCCGCCTTGCTGCTCCTGCATGGTGCTGGCGGGGTTGCGCAATGGCTGATCTTCTTCGAAGCGGCGGTGCAGAGTTGCGAGCTGCTTGTCCCTGAGCATCCGGGATTTGGCGGCTCCGACGATCCGCCGTGGATTCGCTCAAGACCGGACCCTCCCACGTTCGACCTCGACCTCGTCGAGGAAATGGGGCTCGACCGCATCCGCCGCATCGGCAACTCGCTCGGTGGCTGGCTTGCTGCCGAGATCCTCTTCCCGCGACCGCTCGCGCTTCCGGGGCCTGGTGCAGATCGCCGACGAGGTGTCGGAGGAACGCCACGGCTACGCTCACCCGCAATCGTATCCGGGTTTCTTGACTTGGGACTCGGCACCCCCGAATGTTCTCAACCTGCGCAGGAGATTTTGAATGCAACTGATCCTCTACTACGCCCCCAACGCTTGTTCGCTGGTGCCCTATGTTACGCTAACAGAGGCCGGTGCTGAGTTCGAGGTGCGACCGCTGAATTTTCGCAAGTCGCAGCATATGATGCCCGAATATTTGCAGATCAATCCAAAGCACAAAGTGCCAGTGCTCGTAATCGACGGCACACCCCTCACCGAGAATGTTGCCATCCAAACCTGGATCGCTCGGAACTTCCCAACGGCGAAGCTCCTTCCCCAGGACCCAATGAAGGAATTGCAAGCGATTTCCTTGTTGGCGTGGTGCGCCTCGGGCATCCACCCCTTCCTTTCCCGCATTAACTCACCCGCGCGCGTCTGCGATCTACCCGGCGCGGAGGCGTCGGTTCGGCGGCTTGCCGCGCAGCAGCTGTTTGAAAACTACAGGATTGCGGACGATATGCTCGCCGATCGCGAATGGTTCTTCGAGCATTTTACGGCTGTCGATGCCCACTTCTTCTGGTGCTTTCGGCGAGGTACTCAGTTCAATCTCGATCTTTCCCAATTCAAGAATTGCCTGGCGCATTTCGAACACATGAAAGGGCGGCCGAGCGTGCGGAAATTGCTAGCCTACGAGCAAGAGGTGCAGACCGCGTTCGCCCAAGCGGCCTGAGCCCTCGGATCCTTACTGGGGGCGGGAATGACGATCGGTCCAAGAAGAGGAGAGCTCAGGCAGAAGTTCGGATCCGGCGAAGCTAACGCAGCTGGCGCCGCGTCTCACTCGATTTGGATCATCGCCAAATGCAAGCCGCGCTACCCCGGACCCGACGTGCGGCGATAGCGGTAATACGCCGCGCAGGCGCCCTCACCCGACACCATCGTGACTTCGAGCGCTCGCTCTGGCGTGCAGTGCATGCATAAAGCAGCGACGGCTTGCGTTCACCGCGCAATACGAGGCTGCTGATGCATTCTGCTTCCTGCTCCGGCGACTGTTTTGAGCAGCCAATGCATCGATGGCCTGGCCAGCGGCGCTTAACCGCAAGGGCGACCGCGCAGTCGGCTGTGGGAAAGACGAGCCGACGTCGCTCAGAACGTCACGATTGCCTGCAGGCCCAGCACAAAGGCGTTGGGGATTGTGGTCACGGCGTTGGGCCGAACCACATACTGGATGTTGGGCATCAGGGAAAACCATGGGGTCAGCTGCGCGCGATAATTGAGTTCGATATCGGTCTCTGCGGACTGGACGCTGACCGAGCTCGGCATGATCAGGTTCTGCATATTCTGCGCTGCGATCAGCGCGCTGCTGATCCGGCTCTGGTTGACCGCAAGGCCGATCGAATCCTGATCGCGACCCGGAAATGTCCCCCGGTAGAGAAGACCGGCCTCCCAATAGAATTCCAGCAGGGCCGTGTCGGGATGGGCGTAGACAAAGAGGCCGAATACTGTCAGCCCTTGCTCCGGTTGTGCCGCCTCCAGACGTTCCATGCGATATGGCGGGCCGACAGGGTTGACAGGTGCTTCAGCGGGGGCGGGGCCGTTGCGGAAGATCAATTGATCGACCAGTACATAGACACCCCAGCGTCCGCTGATCAGGGCAGGGGGACCGCTCAAGGGTGCCCCGAGGTCAGGTGCCGCGGAATTATCGTAATAGACGCCGGCCTTATAGTGTCCCGGCAATTGGTTCGGTCCAAATACCGGCTGCCAGCCGGCCTCGACCGGCGTGATCACGCCCGTCGCCCCGGCGGTGCCCAATTTGAACCCGTTGCCCGAGTTGTTGAGCGAGGGGTTGACTTCATAAGCGCCGGCCTGGAGGTAAAGCCTACGTTGCGTGCTCAAATTGAGAAAGCCGCCCCAGCTTGCGACCGGGAAGGTAGTGAACCCGCTGTCGATAGGAATGCCGGCCGGTTGGCCGCAAAAGCCGTTATTCTGGAAATAACAGTAGATCGGCGAATGCGCAAAGTCGTCGGCCGCATGAATCCAGCCGAACTTCGCGTTGAGTTGATCTTCGAACAGGGATTGAAAATACGATAATTCCGCTAGTCGAAAATTCTGACCGCCGCCGAAGATTTCCTGCACCGAGATCAGGTTCCCAATGTCGGTGGCGGCGAGACTTTGGCCGGCGCGGTCGGTAAAAGTGACGTGTATCTCTCCACCCTGAAGCTTCACCAGCCTGCCAAGGTCGAGATCCGCGCCGAAACCTATCTGCTGTGCATATCGGGTGCCCTGTTTCTGCCCGCCCAACGGATTACCGGCTGTCTCCGAGACGTAACCGCCGCGCAGCGTGATGCCCTCGGCTTGCAGGCCCGTTCGGACACCGCCCCAATCGCCGGTCATGTATTGCTGATGCAGCCAATCATTGAGGGACTGGGCATCAGCCGGCGCCACGACGCTGGCGGCCAGTGTTGCCGCGATCGAGACCATCAGGCAGAGAAGCTTTCTCACGTTGAGGCGTTCGTTCGCCGCGCCGGTGGCTTCTCACGCCACGGTCGCAGCGCGCCCGTGCAGATCAGCCTCGATTTCCTCCAGGCTGCGACCCTTGGTTTCTTTAACCTGAGACCAAGTGAAGAAATAGGCTGCGACCGTCAGAATGGCATAGAGGAAGAAGGTGCCGGGCCGCCCCAGAACCACGATCAACTCCAGGAAAGTGACCGTCACCAGCAGGTTGCTACCCCAGTTGGCGATGGTGGCGACCCCCATGGCGCGACCGCGGATATAGAGCGGGAAGATCTCCGCGATCAGCAGCCAGAACACCGGTCCGAGACCGATGGCGAAGAACCCGACATAGGCGGCAAGGCTAAGGGCGGTGGCCCAGCCGAGCGCGGGGGAAAAGCTCCCGATGGCAAAGCCGAGGCCCAGAAGTACGAGGCACACTGCCATGCCGAGAAGTCCGTTCAACAGCAAGGTGCGCCTGCCGACCTTGTCGATCAATCGGATGGCCACCACCGTCGTCGCAACATTGACCACTCCAACACCCGCTGTCGCGAGGATGGCGGAGGATGCGGAGGAAAGACCGGCAGCCTGGAAGATGGTCGGGGCAAAATAGATGACGGTGTTGATCCCGGTGATTTGCTGAAAGACCGCCAGGCCGATGCCGATAACCAGTGGCGGGCGCACCGCCGGGTTCAGCAGCTCGTGCCAGCTCGCCAACCGTCCTTCGCGCCGCAGATCGGTGCGCAACTCGGCAAGTTCGCCATCGATGTCGCTCGCGCCCCGCAGCCGGCACAGCACCGCGCCGGCCTCTGCCATATGCCCATGCCCGGCGAGCCAGCGCGGCGTCTCGGGCAGGACCAGCATGCCGGCGGCGAGAATAGCACCCGGGACGGCGCCAAGCGCCAGCATCCAGCGCCACTCACCCGCTTGGGCGAAGAGATAGCCGACGAGGTAGGAGACCAGTATGCCGCAGGTGATGGCGAGCTGATTAAGTGAGACCAGCGCGCCTCGGCTGCGCGCCGGCGCCGTCTCCGCTAGGTAGAGCGGCGTAAGCATGGAGGCACAGCCGATGCCGACGCCGACGATAACCCGCCCCGCGAGCAGGACCGACGTCACTGGCGCCAATGCTGCGATGATCGAGCCGACAACAAAGACGAGCCCCATGAACAGGAGGACCTTTCGCCGTCCGAACCGGTCGGAAAGGCTGCCCGGCGAAGGCCGCACCCGCTGTCGCCCCTGCGAGGGCGATACCTGCGACCACTCCTTGCATCGCTGGTGAGAGATGGAACTCCGTCCGGATGAACAGCAACGCCCCGGAGATCACGCCGGTGTCATAGCCGAACAGCAGTCCGCCGAGGGCTGCAATTCCAACGATAAAGTAGAAACTCATCGGAACCCGCTCAGATCCGGGCGGCGAACGGTCGGATGACATCGGCGCCATCGAATCACCCTCTCTTGCCATAAGCATTCGGCGCCACGTTAGATCGAAATCAGGCCGTTCGCGCTAGTCTCATGACTGAAAAGCCGAAGAGCTAGGCGGCGTTTGCGGGCGTTACGCAGTATCGAAACCTCGGGATACCGGACGATCGTTTTGAATCGACATCCACCCGGCGGGCAGGGTTTACGAGATTTTTCCCGCAAACATTTGCTCGCTGAACGACCCGACAACACACTCATCCTCACGACAGTGGATCGAGCTGAATGGTGAGAGGAGGCCGACGATCGCCGCTGCTAATGCCTTAGTGCCGCTGCTAATGCCTTAGTAATGTCAACTTGGCATCAGCAGATCCGCGGCAGCTGCTCGCCGTTCAGCATGTCGATGATGCGCTCGACGCCAAAGGGGCCACGGCACGAGACCTGGCCGGCCGGCCCTTCAGCCACCTTGCCGATCACGGCAGCGGCGCTCGTCACCCCGTGTCGCCGCAGTAGCGCGACGGCGCGCTGCGCATCCTCGGGCGCGACGAAGGCGATGAAGCGCCCCTCGTTGGCCACGTGAACCGGATCGAGGCCGAGAAGTTCGCAGGCCGCGGTCACCTCCGCGCCCACCGGGATCGATTGTTCTTCGAGCGAAACCGCGAGTGCAGCGGCCTCTGCGACCTCGACCATCGCGCTCGCCAATCCGCCGCGGGTCAGATCGCGCAGGCAATGAACGGCAATGCCTGCCTCGATCAGGTCGAGCACCGGCGCGGCCAGCGGCGCGCAGTCGCTTTCGATAGCGGTTTCGAAGGCGAAGCCCTCGCGTGCCGCCATCACCGAGATCCCGTGGCGGCCGATGTCGCCGCTCAGGATGACAATGTCGCCCGGGCAGACGCTGTTGGGTTCGATCGCGGCCGGGGTGACAATCCGGCCCACTCCAGCGGTGTTGATGAACATGCCGTCGGCCTTGCCGCGATCGACGACTTTGGTGTCGCCGGTAACGAGCCGAACCCCCGCTGTCGCCGCGGCTTCGCGCATCGACATCGCGATCCGGCGCAGGGTCGCTATCGGCAGCCCCTCCTCCAGTATGAAGCCGACGCTGAGATAGAGCGGCCGCGCGCCGCACATCGCGAGGTCGTTGACGGTGCCGTTGACGGCGAGGGTGCCGATGTCGCCGCCCGGGAAGACGAGAGGTTTCACCACGTAGGAATCGGTGGTGAAGGCGATCTGTCCGCCAAGGTCGAGCACGGCTCCGTCATGACGCCGCTCGAGCATCGGCTCGTCAAAGGCGGGGCGGATGACGGTGTCGAGAAGCCGGCCCATCGCTCTGCCGCCGCCGCCATGGGCAAGCTGGATAATCTCTCCATCCCCGGCCGGCACTGGGCAGGACATCGCGAAGTCGTTCCCGCTCGTCATCCGCCACCCCCTGCCGAGCCGTTCGTCCGGCGATAGCGGTAATAGGCGGCGCAGGCGCCCTCTCCGGAGACCATCGTGACGCCGAGCGGCCGCTCGGGCGTGCAGCGCGTGCCAAAAGCGGGGCATTCCGAGGGCTTGCGTTCGCCGCGCAGCACGAGGCCGCTGATGCAGTCCGCTTCCTGCTCCGGCGCTGTCTCCACTCGCCCGAACCTTCTCTCTGCGTCGTAGTCGCGATAGGCGTCGGAGAGCCCGAGACCGCTCTGCGCGATCTCCCCGATACCACGCCAGCGGCGTGGGACGATCTGGAACACCTCGCGGATGACGTCTTGTGCCGGGCGGTTTCCTTCGCGGCGAACCGATCGGCTGTATTGGTTCTCGACCTCCCCACGACCTTGCTCAAGCTGGAGAACGCACATGTAGACGCCTTCCAGGATATCCAGAGGCTCGAAGCCGGTGACGACGATGGGGACGCGGTAGCGTGCCGCGATCGGCTCGTACTCCTCGTAGCCCATAACGGTGCAGACATGGCCGGCGGCAAGAAAGCCCTGTACCCGGTTGGTCGGCGCATCGAGCAGCGCGCACATTGCCGGCGGCACGAGCACATGCGACACCAGCATCGAAAAATTCCGTATTCCTTCTCGCCGGGCGCGGTAGACCGCCATGGCGTTGGCCGGAGCGGTGGTCTCAAAGCCGACGGCGAAGAAAACGACCTGGCAATCAGGCTCGGCACGCGCAACCGCGAGCGCATCGAGAGGGGAATAGACGAACCGGACATCGCCACCCCTTGCCCGGGCGCCGAGAAGATCGCCCTCGGTGCCCGGCACCCGCAGCATGTCGCCGAACGAGCAGAGCGTCACCTCGGGCCGCGAGGCGATCTCGATCGCCTTGTCGATGTATTCGACGGGTGTCACACAGACCGGGCAGCCCGGCCCATGCACCAAACTGACATCGGCCGGCAAAAGCCGATCGATGCCAAATCGGACGATCGCATGGGTCTGGCCGCCGCACACCTCCATCAAGGTCCATGGACGCGTTACGCTGCGGGAGATGGCCTCCGCGAAGCGATGCGCTGCGGCGGGATCGCGGTATTCGTCTCGGAACTTCATGCGAACCCCTTCGAAGCACGGCCTACTTCGGACTCCAGCAGTTCGCCCATCTCGCGCAGAGCCTCGAATACCTGCACGGCTTCGCTCTCATCGATTACTGTGAGAGCAAAGCCGACATGGACCAACACGTAATCGTCTACTCGTGCCTCAGGCACGAAGGCGAGATTGATCTCTTTGACGATGCCGCCGAAATCGACGCGGCCCACCCGCGTCAGCGGATCCTCGCCCGTTATACTCAGAAGCCGTCCCGGCACCGCTAGGCACATTTCGCCTCTCCTGCTTCTTCCATCCACGCGGCCCACGCAGCCTGACCGAGTGCCAACCCGCCGTCATTGGGCGGAACCCGCCGGTGCCAGACGGCGTCGAGACCCGCCGCACGCAACGCGGCAACCGTGCTCTCGGTGAGGCGGGCGTTCTGGAAGCAGCCTCCGGTCAATGCCACGGTCCGGTTACCGGCGCGCACCGCGACGTCGGCGATCGCCACTGCAAGACCATCATGGAAGGCTGCGGAGATCTCCGCAGTCGGCACACCGGCCCGCAAATCGGCAAGAGCCTCGCCCAGCGCCGGCTCCCAATCCACGACCAAAGCCGTGTCATCGCCCTCTCGTATTGGAAGATTGTATCGCCGACTGGTCACATGATCGCCGGCGGCTCCCTCCAACTCGATCGCCGCTTGGCCCTCGTAAGCGCATGTCTGGCGAAGGCCAGCTAGCGCCGCAAACGCATCGAACAGGCGGCCCGCGCTGGAAGTAACCGGCGAATTGATCCCGCGGAGCAGCATCTGCTCGATGACGCCGAGCTCGGTTCTGGTGAACGCGGTGACCGGGGCAAGCTCGCCCATCTTGCAGGCTTGCTCACCGTAAACCTCGAAGAGGAGGCCGAGGGCGGCGCGGCGTGGCTCGCGAATTGCCCAGTCACCACCGGGAAGCCGGAACGGCCGGAGCTTGGCAAAGCGGCTCCATCCGCCAGCTGTAACTAGTAAAGACTCCCCGCCCCAGATCGTCCCGTCTGGACCATAGCCGGTGCCGTCCCAGGCGACACCGAGCACCGGCGGCTCGATACCGTGCTCGGCCATGCAGGCGGCGACGTGAGCAAGGTGATGCTGGACCGCGAGCAGCGGCAGACCAGATGTCTCTGCGGCTCGGGTCGAAGCGTAGTCCGGATGCAGGTCACGCACGGCAAGAACCGGATGCTCGGCATGCAACTGAACCAGATCCTTGGCTGCCCTTGTATGGGCCGCGCGCGCCTCAACCGTTCCGAGATCGCCGATGTGCTGGCTCAGAACCGCACTGTCCGCGTGCGTCAGCGCGAGCGTGCTCTTGAGATGGCCGCCGAAGGCGAGAATGCCGGAGCGCACACCCCTGAGCGCTATCGGCGCCGGCGCGTAACCCCGTGCCCTCCGCAACAGTAGCTCACGTCCGCACACAACGCGCGCGACCGAATCATCCACTGGCCGGACGATCGGCCGATCGTGGACAATGAACAAGTCTGCAATTCCGCCCAGCCGCTCCAGCGC
>JBARIB010000182.1:0-2129 GCA_049799535.1 Allostellaceae bacterium
CGCGAGGTCGGTCAGAAAGGCGTCCGGCCGCACGGGCGCGCGGCGGCGGTAAATGTCTGTCGCCTCTTGCGCGGCCGCGAGGCGGCGGTAAATGTCGGTCGCCTCTTGCGCGGCGGCGAGCGCGTCCTCGCGCCAGCCGAGCTCGCTCAAGAATGCGCCGCGCAAATCAGAAAGCCGATAATGTCTTTAGTATAATCAGAAAGGGCGTCATCATGCGCCCCATGCGCAAGAAAGAGATCGCCGACGATCCGGACGGACCCGGTCCTAGGCCCGACCGCCCGGCGCGGACGACGGGGAGGAGGCGCAAATTTTTTTTTCGCGCAAGTCCGGCGTAAGCCATTGAAAACGCTCATTCCGGCCAAGAGAATCCAAGGAAAACCAAATTTTTGGGGTAAAGTGATCTCCCGAAAAAATACCACCAATCGGCCTCAAAATACATAGCGCCGCCGGTGACTTGCGTAGCTCTGCCTGACCATCTGGCAGCAACTCCATGACGAGTGTTGATGCTCGACAGTCAATCTAGCCTTTCCTAACACCTCAACGGAGTATGGCGGAAGTCCATTATGACTCCCACAAATAGCTACGGCAACAATGGCAACCACAATTCTTTTAGGAATTTATTGTGCAGTTTGGTTGCTGCCGCCTCAATTTCTTTTTCCAGCGACACCAGTTCGTCATTGACCGCAGCTAGATCGATTTCGTCATCAGCAACGGCCGTGCTGATGTAGCGAGAGATATTCAGGTTGAAGTCGTTGCCCGTGATTTCTTCCATCGAAACGCGGCGGGAGTAGCGCGGTTCCTCGTTGCGAAATTGATAGGTCGAGACGATTTTCTCGATGTGCTTATCGAGGAGACGATTCTGGCGCTTGCCCTTCTCGAAGTGCTCGGCCGCATTGATGAGCAGTACGTCATCAGGTTTTTTGCACTTTTTCAGAACGAGGATGCGTACAGGAATTCCGGTGGAATAGAACAGGTTGGCCGGCAGACCGATCACCGTGTCGATGTGGCCATCCTTCAGCAGCTTGGTGCGGATGCGCGGCTTCCACGCCGCCGCGGAACAGCACGCCATGCGGTAGGATGATGGCCATCAAGCCGTCCTGCTTGAGGTAATGAAAGCCGTGCAACAGGAAGGCGAAATCGGCGGCGGACTTGGGCGCCAGACCGTAGTTCTTGAAGCGTACGTCCTCGCCCAACGCCTCGGTGGGCTCCCAGCGGTAGCTGAAGGGCGGGTTGGCGACCACGGCGTCGAACCGCGGCATCTTGGCCGGGTCTTGCCGATGCCATGTGGCCCCATGCGGCGGCGAACGTTGAGCAGCAGCGAGCCTGAGCCGCAGGAAAATCCAGCACGCTGTCCATTTGTGACCGATGGCCGGTTGCCGGCTCCTGCCCATCCAGGGTGACAATGCCCGATAGAATGCTGGAAATGGGCTGCGGCGTGTATAATTCGCCCGCCTTCTTGCCCGAACCGGCGGCGAACTGGTTGATCAGGTATTCATAGGCGTCGCCCAGGGTGTCGCTGTTGGTGGAAAACTGCGCCAGACCCTTGGCGATCTCGCCAATGATCTTGCATAGGCGGGCGTTGCGCTCCGAATAAGTCTTGCCGAGCTTGTCCGAGGCCAGGTTAATCTCCGAGAACAGGCCGCGGAAGGTGCTATCGAAGGATTCGTTTTCAATGTAATCGAAGCCCTTTTGCAGGGTGTTGAGCAACTCACCGTGCTGCGTGCGAGCTTGCTCCGCGATGCTGGTCCAGAGGTAGTCGGGGCGGATCACATAATGCACCTTGCGGCGCATCTGCTTCTCGAAGGCCGCTGTGTCATCCGGGTTCAGCGCGTACCAGGCAGCCAGCGGCGCGCGCCGGTCCTCCTTGTTCAGCACGGGGTAGTCCGGCCCCAATTCCTTTTTGGCGGCGACTTCGTAATTGTCCGACAGGTAGCGCAGGAACAGGAAGGCCAGCATGTAATCGCGGAAGTCATCCGCGTTCATGGCCCCGCGCAGTTGATCGGCAATGACCCAGAGGGTGCTGCCCAATTTTTGCTTGTCGTGTTCGGTCATGAGGCCTCTGAAGTGGTCCCGCGAAGCAGGACCATTTTTGGCGGCGGCTAAGTTGGAAGGGCGTCTGCTCGTTGTCC
>JBARIB010000183.1:0-3519 GCA_049799535.1 Allostellaceae bacterium
CATAGGGGACCCGCAGCACCACGAACTTCTCGTCGACGAGGGCCAGCAAGGCGCTGTTGAGGTTCCCGGTGGCAATCGGCACATCCTTGCCCAGCCCCAATGTATTGTGCTGATCGACCCAGACGTAATAGCTCGACTCGGCGCTGCCGGGATCGCTGACGCCTTTGAACTGCGGTCCGGGGAAGGGATAGAGGGTCCAGCCCTCGGGGCAATGCTTGCCGGTCGCGGTCGGGCCGTTCAACACCTTGCACTTGCTGCGGTCGAAGCTCGCCAGATGACCGCTCGCCAGCGACGCCCAGAAGACGCCCTTGCTGTCGATGTCACCGCCGCGCGGTCCATAGCCCGGCATTGGCGGCTCATAGATTTCGGTGAGCGCCGTATGGGTCGCATCGGGCCCCGGGTTCACGCGAACCACATAGCCCGGATATCCCAGCGAAGTACCCCAGACCGTGCCGTCGGCCGGGTTGACCGACACCGAATAAAGGCCCGCGACGACGCGCTTGTCTTTGCTCGGATCGACCGGCTGGTCGGGCTCGACGTAGTCGTCGCGCTTGCCGTTGCCATTGGTGTCGAGGATAAACGGCGCCCAGCCCTGCGATTTCTGCTCGTCGCCGGTCTCCTCGAACATCTTGCGGTTGAGCCAACCGACTACCGGCGTCTGGGGGCCACCGGCGCTCGTCCACAGCGTATTGTTGGCGTCTGAGGCGAAGTTCAAATGGTGAGTCGGGAAGCAGGTGCTGATCAATGTGAACTTGCCGGTCGCCGGATCATACATAGACAAATGCCGGCCGGACTCTTTCAGCGGGAAGACCTGCGCCGAGGGATGGCTCGATCCCTGCTTACAGAAATCAGGGTTTGCCGGGGCGCGCACCCTGGCGGTGAACCAGACCCGGCCCTTCTCGTCCATCATCGGATTGTGCGTGGTGCTCTGGCTGTCCCAAATCGGCTCCGCGCCCCAATAAGGCGACGGCTCCATCGGCGCGGTTTTCGAGGTCGGCGTGTTCGGGTCGCGCACCGGGTGTTTGATCTCGCTGACCGAATTGCGCGCCGGATCGAGCACCGGGGTGTAGTCGGTGCTGTCCTCGGTCGAGCCGTAGAGCTTGCCGTTGGCGTTGACGGTCGGATTGCGCCGATCGGTCGGAGTGAGGTCGTGCATATATGCCGTCTCGCGGCTCCAGTCCCACAAAGTCAGCACGATGTTGCGCTCGATGCCCTGCGGCCGCGGGGGTTGCGCAAAGGGCAGCTCGCCTTTGGCAACCCGATCGGTCCAGTCGCCGAAGTATTGGAACGCCAGCTGCGGGTCGAGGCGGCTGATCGTGTTGACCATATTATTCTCTGCCTGTCCTGACTGAATGCGCCGCGCCCATGCTTCGGCCGAGGTGTCGAAATGGCCGAGCGCGGCGGGAATCGTGCGCGTCCCGAGGGTGCCGATCCCGTGACAGGCGATGCAGCCGGTGGTCTTTATGATGTTCAACCATGCAGTATGACTTTTGATGTTTTCCGGCATGTTCTCGTCACGGTTCGGGCCGGAAAAGTTGCTCTCGTTCGGGATGCTCAACATCGAATACCAGTAGATCGCCGGGTAGTATTGCGCAGCGGCCGCCGCATCCGGCGCCGGCACCGCCTGCAAATTGACGATCTTCCCCGGCTTCGTCACGACCCTCGGTGAGTCGACGAGGCCGTAGCCCCGCACCCAGACATCGTAATTGGCCTGCGGGAGGTCCGGGATGACATAACGTCCTTGATCGTCGGTGACGACGATCTTGGCGAATGCCGTCGGCAAGCCGGTGGTTTCGGCAATCACCCAGACGCCGGCCTGGGGCCCGTTTTTGCCGGTGATGACCCCGCCCAAATCATGCTCGCCAATACTGACCGCTGAGCCGATGTTCTGCTGAGCGTTGAGACGCGCCGGAGTCGCGGTAAGAAGCGCCGCAATCCCGACGGCCGCCATCGTTCCAATCGAAGATTTTTTCGTTTTCATGGCCTTTTCCTCCCGCGTTCGATCCGAGGCTCGTCCCCTGGAACGCCGCCTAGAGACGCTTGCACAGAGTGTCTCCTCATGCAACTTATCCACGATCGAGTGCTGCCCCGCCGGACAACTCAGGCATGAAACTAAGTACCGACCGTATTTTGACGACTCATGTCGGCAGCTTGCCGCGGCCACCGGATTTGCTGGAATTTCTCGAAGCTCGGGAGATCGGCCGGAACTTCGACCAGGCGAGCTTCGAGAAGTGCCTGAGCGCATCAGTCCGCGACATCGTGCAAAAACAGGTCGCGGCTGGCATCGACGTCGTGTGCGACGGCGAACTCGGCAAAATCTCCTACACATTCTACGTCCGGCATCGGCTGTCGGGGATCGCGGCGTTCCGCGGCGGTGACAATAACAATCCGCCTCAGACTGCTGCCCATCGCGATCTTCTCGACCATCCCGACTATATGCAGCGTCTCGCGCAAATGCGCGGCGGCACCTCCTGGTTCGGCCGCGAGGCTGTCCCGAGCTGCACAGGACCAGTCGCCTATGCTGACCGCCGGCCATTGCAGACCGATCTTGAGAATCTGACAGCCGCCTGTGCCGCCGCAGAACCGGTCGAGGCCTTCATGAACGCGGCCTCGCCGGGCGTGCTGACCAAGTTCGTCCCAGACCGGTATTACCAGGACGAAGATGCGTATGTCGAAGCTTTGGCCAATGCATTGAAAGAGGAATACGAGACCATCGCCAAAGCCGGCTTTATCCTGCAGATCGATGCGCCGGATCTCGGCTCGGCCCGTCACAATCAGTATCAGCATCTGTCAGACGACGAATTTCTGCGCATCGCCGAGCGCAACATCGCCGCGCTCAATCACGCGACCGCCAATATCCCGCCCGAGGCGATGCGGATGCACCTGTGCTGGGGAAATTACGAAGGTCCGCACACCCACGACATCCCGCTCGCCAAGATATTTGACGTGTGTATGCGGGCGCGACCGGCCGGTCTTTCTTTCGAGGCGGCCAATCCACGCCATGCTCACGAATGGGAAGATCTGCTCGACGCGCAAATCCCTGACGACAAGATATTGATTCCCGGCGTCATCGACTCGACGACCAATTTTGTCGAGCATCCGCGCCTTATTGCGCAGCGGCTCTGCCATTACGCCGACATTGTCGGCCGTGACCGCGTGATCGCCGGCGCCGATTGCGGCTTTGCGACATTCGCCTTTGTCAATAACGCCGTCGCTCCATCGATCGTCTGGGCAAAACTTGCGTCATTGGCGCGGGGCGCGCAAATCGCCACCGCGCGCCTTTGGAGGTGATCCCAGCCCCGGCGCCGGTCGTTTAATCGCGAAGAACAGTATGCCGCTCGATGACATCCCTGGCTCGCCGCAGCTCGAAGCGCGGATTAGGCGTGAGGTCCGGGGCGAAGTGCTGTTCGACGCCTTCAGCCGTGGGCGGTACAGCACCGATGCCTCGATCTATCAGATCGAGCCGTTAGGCGTCGTCGTGCCCAAGAGCCGCGAGGATGCGGCGGCGGCGATCGCGAT
>JBARIB010000184.1:0-9607 GCA_049799535.1 Allostellaceae bacterium
CAGCGAGACACCTCTTTTCCCGCCGCGATACAGTCCGGCCTGGGCGCTCAAACCGCGCTCGAAGTTACCAAGCCTGCGGAAATGGGTTCTTGAGCTGCCTCGGGCTGGAAAGGTTTGCGGCGGATCGCGCGCCAGACGCGTTCGGAGGTGGCCGGCATTTCGATGTGGGCCACACCGAACTCGGCGAGCGCATCGACGATCGCATTGATCACGACGCCGAGCGCCGGGGTCGTGCCGCCTTCGCCGGCAGGGCGGATGCCGAGCGGGTGGGTTGGGGTCGGCACTTCGCTGAGCTCGGTCGTGAAGAACGGCAGCCGGTCGGCGCGCGGCAGCGCATAATCCAATAGCGAGCCGGACAACACTTGGCCGGTATCGCGGTCGTAGACGCAATTTTCGCTCAATGCCTGGCCGAGCCCGTGCGTGATCCCTCCATGGATCTGGCCGTGCACGATCAGCGGGTTGACGGCGCGGCCGACATCGTCGACCGCGCAATAGCGCACGATCTCGACCACCCCGGTATTGGGGTCGACCTCGACCTCGCAGACATGGCAGCCATACGGGAAACTGGCGAGGTTAACCGTCTCGTCGCTTTCCGCCGCGAGCGGGCCGCGCAATTCGTCGGGCAGGTCGTTGCGGCGCAAGGCCTCGGCCGCGGCCTCGAAGATACCGAGCGAGCGGTCGGTTCCCTTGACGCGGAAGCGGCCGCCGGTGAATTCGAGATCGGCTGGAGCCGCTTCGAGAACGTGGCTGGCTATCTGCGTGCCCTTGGCGATGATGTCGCGCGAGGCGTTGAGCATCACGATGCTGGCGAGGCGCAGTGCGCGGCCGGAATGTGAGCCGCCACCGACCGACACGCGCTCAGTGTCGCCGGTGACGAGCCTCACGCTGTCGATCGGCACGCCGAGCCATTCGCCAATGAGCTGCGCGAAGCTGGTCTCGTGACCCTGTCCGTTCGATACGGTTCCGACGATGACCTCCACGACCCTGTCCGGCAATACCGTGACCTCGGCGCGCTCGCGCGGCGTCCCGGTCGCAGTGTCGACGTAATTGCTGACCCCAATGCCGCGGTACTTGCCGCGTCGTCTGGCTTCCGCCCGCCGGGCCGGAAACCCCGCCCAGTCGCCAAGACTAACCACCCGCTCCATGGCCCGGTGATAGGCGCCGCTGTCATACACCATCCCGAACGGGTTGCGGTATGGCATCGCCGCTTCCGGCACGAGATTGCGCCGCCGCAATTCCAGTCGGTCAAACCCGCATTGCCGCGCGGCGAGATCAATCAACCGCTCCATCACGAACATGACCTCGGGTCGCCCGGAGCTGCGATAAGGACGCGTCGGCAAGGTGTTCGTGATCGCGGCACGGGCGCGAAAATGCACGGCCGGCACGTCATATATGCTCGACATGATCTCGACGCCTTTGGCGAGCGGCCCGTACGAGATCGGGTACGCGCCGACATTGGCGATATTGGAACCGCGCATCGCGAGGAACTTTCCGTCACCGTCGATCGCGAGTTCGGCCTCTACCGCAAGGTCGCGCGCCTGGTAGTCACAGACGAACGCTTCACTGCGTTCGCAGGTCCATTTGACCGGCCGCCCGACGCGGCGCGATGCCCAGGTAACGAGGGCGAATTCCGGATTGAACGAGCCGCGCGTCCCGAAATTGCCGCCGACCTCATGCATGACGACCCGCACTTTTTCTTCCGGCACACCAAGGATCTTAGCCAATTCCTGCTTCGGCCGGACGGCGCCGCCGATTCCGGCGTAGAGCGTGTAGCGTCCGGTCGCGGGGTCATAAGTGCCGGTCGCGGCGCGCGGCTCCATCGGGACCCCGGCGATGCGCGGCACCCAGGTCTCGAATTTCACGATATGGGCCGCTCTGCGGAACGCGGCATCCGTGGCGGTCTTGTCGCCGACCTCGGCATCGATCGAGATGTTCGAGGTCGCATCGCCCCGCGCGAGCGGAGCACCGGGACCGACCGCCGTCACTGAGTGGGAAACCGAGGGGAGGGGCTCGTAATCGATCTCGATCAATTCGGCGCCATCTTTCGCCGCCGCAAGGGTCGTAGCCACAACCATAGCGACAATCTCCCCGCAATGCCGCGCCTCCTCCGCCGTCATTGAGAAATGCGGCGGAATGAACGGCGGTGAGCCGTCCTTATTTTCGAGTGTGATATCGGCGGGATGGCGCGTACCCACCGAGTGCGGGATTGGCTGCAGCCCGTCTTCGAGCATGTCTCGGCCGGTCAGCACCGCCAATACGCCGGGCGCAGGGATCGCGGCGCGGGTGTCGATAGACAGAATGCGCGCGTGGGCATGCGGCGAGCGCACCATCACCGCATGGGCCTGGCCCGGAAAATTGAAATCATCACTATAGCGGCCTTTCCCGGTCAGCAGCCGGAAATCCTCTCTGCGCCGCACCGGCTGCCCGATGCCGTTCTTGTCGCTTGTTGCCAAGATTAGTTCCTCTGGGTTCGCCCGCTTCAAAGCCGGGGCGCTATGAAAGCCCTGCCAGCTCCGCCACAGCCTCAACCTGCTCGGCGTAGCGGGCGACGGGGTTGAGCAGGAGGTGATTGGCGCCCGCTGCGACGAGTTCCTCCAACCGCTCGCGCACCTGCTCCGGCGTGCCGTGGATCCCCGAGGCGTCGGTTCCCTCGGGATTGCGATAGACGACTGTGAACCAGCGGTGCAACTCGGCGCGGGCCACCTCCGGCCGTTCGTCCACCGAGAGAAACACCCGCTTCGAGACCGGGAAAGTTGCTGGATCGCGTCCCGCCTGCTCGAGCGACTTTCGCAAAATCGGGATCGACTCGACGAAGGCGGCGATGCTGGAGCCGCCCGAACCCATCCAGCCATCGGCAATCGCCGCGGTGCGCCGCAGTGCATCCGGGTGCCCGACGCCCATCCAGATCGGCAGGCGCGGCTTCTGTATGGGCTTCGGGGCCATAGTGGCGTCTTCGAGTTGGAAGATGCGGCCCCGGTAATCGACCTTTGGCTCGGTCCACAGTGCTTTGATCAGCTCGACCGACTCGCGAAAGCGCCGGACGCGGGCCTCCGTCGGAACCTGGAACTGGGCATAATGATGTGCTCTGCCCAACCCGACCCCGAGGATGGCCCGGCCATTGCTGACATGATCCAATGTCGCCCATTGATGCGCGACATGAATGGGATTGTGGACCGGAAGCACTACGACCGAGGCGCCGAGCCGGATGCTGGTGGTGACGGCGGCGGCGTAAGTCAGCACCACCACAGGGTCGAAGCAGAATACATGGTCCAGGGTATTTTCGGTGACCCACAGATCTCGGAAGCCGAGCGCCTCGGCGCGCTGTGCGACATGGGCCACCGCTCGCGTGTCGATCGGCTCGGGCGAGCGATGCGGCAGAGCCACCCCAAGCGAGACTTTGTCTTTCAGAGCCATGTAGCGCGCCTCTCCGCCCGGATTATGCGGGTTGCACCTTCTCGATCAATTCGATCTGGGCGCCATCCGGCGCTTCGAGGAAGCACACCCGCCGACCGTTATTGGGCTGCAATTCCTCGAGGATGCGCACACCATTGTCCTTCAGCCGAGCCATTGCCCCGGAATAATCGTCGGTGTCGAGGGCGATGTGCTCGATGCCGTAATGCTGTTCGTGGTTCTGAGTGGCGATCAAAGTCGTAATGTTGAGCGTCAGCCCGTGCAAATTGACGCGATAGCCGCGGCCGGGGATCTCGGCCACGAACTTTGCTCCGAGATTATCGACATAGAACTGCATCGTCTGCTTGGGATCCCGGGTCTTGACATGCACATGCTGAATTCCGAAGGACATCGTCTCCTCCTCACGAGGTAGATACATTGCACTCGCGACTTGCCGTGGCGTCGCGCGAAAGCACGGTATCGCGCTTCGCGCGCAACCGCGAGCATCTTTTGGCAACCCGAGCAATCGCCCTCATTGACCAAAAATTGGCGCTTGCGAGTGCATCTTCTATGGTTAAGAGTTGAGCCGGCGCCGATGTGCCGAATGCGGTTCGGCGGTACCGACGAGGGAACTCAATGGCAAATCGGCTGCGCCCAGCCTCGCCGCTGTATTTTTCATTCTTTCTGATCCTCGCTGCGATCTGGCTCGCGGGCGAGGCGCGGGCGCAGGCGGTCGTCGACGAAGCACGCCAGGCGAACCGGCCGGCGCAGTCCTTTTCGGCGGCCGACGAGGACTATTTCCGGGCGATGGACGGGGGAGCCGAACTGAGCCCTGACGAGGTCAAGGGCCGGAACATGTGGTTGGTCTGGACCGGCGGCAACGACCGCCTGTGGGACGAGCTGACAGTCCTGACCTTTGGCGCCTTCGACCTGCTGAAGACGCTCTCCTCACACCCCTCGATGAAATTCAGCCGCGACAATCGGTGGAACTACCTGGGCGTTGTCAACGAGCCTTGCTTCACGAAAGCCACCGGCCCAAACCCGCAGCGCTACGGCCTGTGGCTCGACGTGCGCAGTCCCGACTGCCCCGCCGATCCCTTCGAGAACGCGCAAAAATATCCGGGCGTGGCGATCGGCGCCCGCGGCAAGAACATCCCGGCCGGATCCTATTACGGCTATCCGACCGGCGTTGTCGGATTACGCCTCTTTCCGAATCCCGACTTCGACGAAGCCGCGGCGGCGAAATGGGACCCGCAGCGGTTTTACACCGATCCGAGCTATTACCTTTCGAAGGAGCTGGTGCGGCCGTACCGAGTCGCGGTCTCCTGCGGGTTCTGTCACGTCGGACCGAACCCGGAGAAGCCGCCGGCCAACCCGGAGGCGCCGCGATGGGAGAATTTGAGCTCGACCGTCGGCGCGCAATATTTCTGGGTAGACCGCATCTTTTCATGGGATGCCGATCCGGCGACCTTCTTCTTTCAGACCTTGCACACGGCGCGGCCCGGCTCGCTGGATACCTCGCTGGTATCGAGCGACAATATCAACAATCCGCGCACGATGAACGCGATCTACCATCTTTGGCCGCGGCTGGAGGCGGCCAGGCGTTGGGGTCAGGAGGTATTGGGGCCGGACAATCTCGCCAATAAGCAATTCAACGACTTCGTCAACCAAGGGCCGCTGACCCAGTTCTTCCAGCCGCCAAACACAGTATGGACACCCCATGTACTAAAGGACGGGGCCGATTCGGTGGGCGCGCTGGGTGCGCTAAACCGCGTCTACCTCAATATCGGCCTCTTCAGCGAAGAGTGGTTGCGCCATTTCAATCCGATTCTCGGCGGCAAGCCAGTCACCCCGATCGAGATCACGACCGCGCGGGCCAATTCGGCTTATTGGCAGGCGACTGAGGCGCAGACGCCCAATATGGCGCTGTTTCTGGTCAAAGCGTCTTACCCGCACAAGCTCAAAAACGCGCCGGGGGGCACGGCCTACCTCAATGACCCGCCCGATGCTGTTCAGCAAGGGAAGCGGGTCTTTGCCGATAACTGCGCGGCTTGCCACTCCAGCAAAGCGCCGCAGCCGCCGGTCGCGACAAATCCGGCCGCCTGCATCGGTCCCGGCTATCTCGACTGCTGGAACCGGTATTGGGAATGGACAAAAACCGACGATTTCCATCAGCAGATGCGACAGATTGTCAATGCCGGCGATTTTCTCGACAATAACTATCTGTCGAACGACATGCGCATTCCGGTCACATTATTGCAGACCAATGCGTGCAGTCCGCTCGCGACGAATGCGATCGCGGGCAATGTCTGGGACAATTTTTCCTCGGCCACATATAAGGAGCTGCCCTCGGTCGGCGCAATCACGGTGTACGACCCGTTCACCGGCGCGCCGCGGCAGTTCGAGATGCCAGCCGGCGGCCGCGGCTACACCCGCGTGCCGTCGCTGGTCAGCGTGTGGTCGACGGCGCCGTTCCTTCTCAATAACACCGTCGGCCGCTTCAACCCGAGCCCCTCGGTCGAAGCGCGCATGGCCTCCTTCGATGACGCGATCACTAAGATGCTGTGGCCGGAGCGGCGCGATAAGGACCCCGTTCTCGGAGACAAGATCCCGGGCCTCATTGATCGCACCACCGTGACGAGCTGGCTGCGCATCCCGACTGGCTATCTGCCCGACGTGATCAAGGACACGCGCGAGGTCTTGCAGCTGATCGCGCCGAACCTGTTCAATGAGGGCGGGCTGGAAATCGGGCCGATCCCTGCCGGAACGCCGGTCGATTTGCTGGCCAATTTCGAGCCATTGCCGCCGACCACGAGCCTGCGCGAACGGCTGGCGCACGACAAGGCGGTCGTCGAAGTCGTCGTGAAGCTGGTGCGCGACCTGAAGGCTCTGCCGCAGGGCGCCAGCGACGAGCAGGCGCGGCAGGTCTTCGCCAATGTCGGCGAGCAGCTCTTCGCATTGAGCAAGTGCCCGGATTACGTGGTCAACCGGGGCCACTATTTCGGCTCGCATCTCAGCGATCAGGACAAAAAAGCACTGCTCGCCTTTTTGAAGACGTTTTGAGCATGAACGGGCGTATTCCCAGTGTCATTGCCGGGCTTGCCCCGTGGATGCCCCGGCTAGAGCCCGGGCATAACCACAAAGTGTGTGGGTGGGTCGAATGAACGGTAGTGGCCCCTTCGATTACATCGTCGTCGGCTCTGGCGCCGGCGGCGGGACGCTCGCGGCGCGGCTTGCCGAGGCCGGGCGGACGGTGCTGTTGCTGGAAGCGGGCGGCGATCCGCATCGGCTCTCGGGGACCAACGACGAGCAGCCCGGTATCAACCGTTTACCTGACGATTACGATGTTCCGGCATTCCACGGTTTCGCTAGCGAAAACGACGCGATGCGCTGGGAGTTCTTCGTCCGGCACTATGCCTCCGACGCGATGCAGCAGCGCGACCCGAAATTCCGCCGCGATTACCGCGGGGTCCCGGTGAACGGCATCCTTTATCCGCGGGCCGGAACTCTCGGCGGCTGCACGGCTCATAATGCAATGATCCTCGTTTATCCGCATAACGCGGATTGGGACGGGATTGCCAGCCTTACCGGCGATCAATCGTGGAGCGCCGAGAATATGAGGCGCTATTTCGAACGGCTCGAGGATTGTCGTTATCGCCCGCTCGAGCGCGCGCTGGCAAAGGCCGGACCGAATCCGTCCCGGCATGGCTGGGACGGCTGGCTGCAATCGGAGATCGCGGTGCCTAAGGCCGCCTTGCGTGATTTCGCGCTGGTGCAGGTCTTGCTGGACTCGGCGCATGAGGCGTTCGATGACATCGGTCAGCCGATCGCGCGCCTTCTTGACCTTGCTGAAGCCAAGGCTGATCCGAACGACTGGCGGCTGGTCACCGAAAACGCTGTTGGGGTGCGCTATACACCGCTTGCGACCCGCAATCACGCGCGTATGGGCACGCGCGAGCGCGTACTGGAGACCGCTCAGAAATACCCGGACCGCCTTCGAGTGGAGCTCGATGCATTGGTGACCCGGGTGGTGTTCGACGAGCACAACCACGCCACCGGCGTCGAATACCTGAAGGGCGAGCGGCTCTACCGCGATTATGGCCAGCCTGCGACTACGACCGGCGAGCTGCGTCAGGGGTCGGCGGCGCGCGAAGTCATTCTCAGCGGTGGCGCGTTCAACTCGCCGCAATTGCTGATGCTGTCGGGGATTGGCCCGCGCGCGGTGCTAGAGCCGCTCGGCATTCCAGTGCGCGTCGAATTGCCTGGAGTGGGCAGGAATCTGCAGGACCGCTATGAGATCGGCGTCGTCAACCGCATGAACTTCGAACGCTGGAACGTGCTCGAAGGCGCCAGCTTCAGTCATGGTGATTCGGCCTACCAACAATGGGCTGAGAAGCGCGAGGGGCTCTACACCAGCAATGGCGCGGTGCTAGCGGCTATACTCAAATCGCAGGCCCAGCGCCTGCTTCCGGACCTGTTCTGCTTTGCTCTGGTCGGGTTTTTCGGCGGATACTTCCCCGGTTATTCGTCTCTCGCCGTCACCAAGCCCAATTACCTGACCTGGGCAATCTTGAAGGCGCATACACAAAACCGCGCTGGCGAAGTCGTATTGCATTCGGCCAATCCGAGAGAGCCGCCGCTGATCGACTTCAATTACTTCGAGGAGGGCAGCGACACGGCGGGCGAGGACCTCGACTCGGTCGTCGCCGGCATTCGCTTTGCGCGCAAGCTTACCGCCAAGCTCAAAGCCGAGGGCGCCATTGCCGCAGAGGAACTACCCGGCGAGGCGCTCGAAACCGACGAACAGCTCAAAGATTACGTTCGGACCAACGCATGGGGTCATCACGCCTCCTGCACCTGTCCGATCGGCCCGCGCGAGAGCGGCGGCGTGCTCGACAGCGACTTCCGCGTGTACGGTACGCAAGGGCTGCGCGTCGTCGACGCCTCTGTCTTCCCGCGCATCCCCGGGTTTTTTATCGTCAGCGCCGTCTACATGGTGGCCGAGAAGGCAGCCGAAGTCATCCTCTCTTCGTAATTGCTTGACTCATAACGTTTTGGGAAGAACGTCAGCCCGACCTCTCTGAGGGGGATCGCCCGTGGCTTGTAGCGCCGAGCCTAGCCGAAGCCATGCCGGTGGTAGGCTGGCAAGGCTCGCAGTATTCCGGTAAATAACCGCAGCCTGTCAAATAAGATCGTGCCGCCCCAATTGATGAGCTCCTGAATCAGCACTTTACCGCCATGGCTTGTAATCAGTTCAGAAACCTGGTCGGCGGAGACTGTCGTGGAACGGTAGTGAGGGGCCGGTAAAATGTCGCCACCTGTAATAAAATTCGAATGGTGGATGAATCCGACAACCTGAGGTGGACCCCGAACGTGCGACAGTCGGAGCCGCGTCTTAAGGTGTGGCCCTACCGGTTTCGATGCTCGGCTCCGATCGCAGTGGGCGCGACGGCTGGTTCGACCAGTCTGCTGTCGATTTCATCAATATCAAATCCTTTGTTGATTGCGCCTGTGGGTATGTGGGCGAAGGCGAGCATTTCCCCGTCTTCCGAGCTGGCTCGGGAAGCGGGGGAAGCGGAGCCGGTCGGCAGAGCCGATCGTCCACATACCCACAGGCCCTCCTGGTAAATTTGCCGCGGCGTGCGGTAGCCGAGGCTCTGATGCTGGCGCTCCTCATTGTAGAAGCTGAGCCATGCGCCGATGCCGGTTTTGGCCTCGGCGACCGTCGCATAGGCGTTGAGGTAGACTTCCTCGTATTTGAGGCTGCGCCACAGCCGCGCAACGAAGATGTTGTCCATGCAGCGGCCCTTGCCGTCCATGCTGATCATGATCCCGTGGTCCTTCAGAGTGCCGGTGAAGTCGTCGCTGGTGAACTGGCTGCCCCCCGCTTTCGCGAGGGCAGGCTCTGGTCGGTATTGAAAATCTCGGGCCGGCCGTATCGGGAGAGCGCCTCCTCGAGCGCCTCGACGCAAAAATCGGCGCCGAGCGTGTTCGACAGTCGCCACGCCAGCACTGCGCGGCTGACCCAGTCCATGACGACCACCAGGTAGAGAAAGCCCTTGGCCATCGGGATATACGTGACGTCCGAGCACCACACCTGATTGACCCGCTCGATCGCGATCCCGCCGAGCAGGTACGGGTAGATCTTGTGCTCCGCTGCCGCCTTGCTGGTGTTCGGGCGCTGGTAGATCGCCACCAGCCCCATCAGACGCATCAG
>JBARIB010000185.1:0-2825 GCA_049799535.1 Allostellaceae bacterium
GGTCTGTCCCGTGCTCGCCATAAGCCTCATAACCGACATTCGGTGGCAAGCATGCAGCATGAGACAGGCGATTTTAGGGCCGATGCGCGGCTTCGCAGGTCTTCGAATTTGTCTCCTTGACAGGCAACCAAACGGTTACATATAGTCGGGATGAACGACGACGCTGTCTTCCGGGCCTTGGCGGATGCCAGCCGCCGCCAGCTGCTCGACCGGCTGCACGGGAAGAATGGCCAGACATTAGGAGAGCTATGTCGGGGATTGGACATGACACGCCAAGCGGTCGCGAAGCATCTGTCAATCCTGGAGGAAGCAAATCTCGTGTCGTGGAAGCGGCAGGGACGAGAGAAGCTTCATTTCATTAATCCCGTGCCTATCAACGAGATCGCCGAGCGCTGGATTGGCAAGTTCGAACGGCCACGCTTGCGCGCGCTCTCAGACCTCGAGAGGAACCTCGAAGGAGAGGATCATGACTAACGCCGCCGGTACCAGCTTCGTTGATCGCGCAGACTCGAAATTGATCGATGCCGTTTCCGGCGGCTGGCCCCGCATCCTCTCCAACCTCAAGTCGTTGCTTGAAACCGGCGAAATCGTGCTCGCGGCATGATCACCCGGGCCTCGACAAGATCGGCTACGCGCCGCCAACAACAGCTGCCGCGATTGCTTTTGTAGCAAACTCTGCTAGCCGCCCCGGTCGGCTCAATTCTCCGGCACGGTGAAGACGGCGCATGGAAATGCGATACCGCGCAGCACATGCGTTCCGAGCGGTATCAGCGGCACTCCGGTCTCGGCGGCGAGTGTGCCCGAGACAAGGACGGTCTTGTCGAGCGTCCGGCATAGCCCTTCCAGCCGGCTGACCAGATTGACGGCGGGGCCGATCGCCGTGAAATCCAGCCGATCGGCAGCACCGATATTGCCCCACAGCATCTCGCCGAGGTGCAGGGCGGCGCCGAACGGCAGAGGCGGCAGCCCCTGCTGATGTCGCGCATCATTGAGATGCGCCATCCCGGCCCGCGCGGCAGAGACCGCACGCAGGGCAGCGTCGCAGGCGTGACGGGGCGCCCCTCCGACCACCGGGAAGATCGCCAGCACGCCGTCGCCGATGAATTTCAGCACTTCGCCGCCGAAGGCGTGGACCGGGCCGGCGATGCGGTCGAACCAGTCACCGAGAGCCGCGATGACCGCCGCGGGGGGATTGCTCTCGGAGAGCGCCGTGAAGCCGCGCAGATCGGCACAGAGCAGCGCCGCCTGGATGGTCTCGCCGATATCGCGCCGCGACACCCCGACACCCCGACACTATGCCGGGTTGATGAAAATCGGCGCGGGAGATAGTCGAAAATCAAGTTTTGATTGGCATTATCAAGCGATCCTGTGGCCACATCGACGTCCTTCGCCGACGCAAACCCATGACCCCAACATCGATCCGTGGGATGATCGACAGCCTATCTTTCCGCTTCGCCAGGACAATGCCTGAAATTCCGCACGAGTATGTCGCCCGCAGCCGGGATAACGAGGCGGCCTATGTGACCCTGTTCAGCGCCATCATGCAACACGGCGTGTACGAGCAGTGGGCCGGTCGCCACAAGCGGTATCTCTATCCGGGGGACGGCTGGAAATATTGGGCGATGACCACCGACCTTCAGAGGAGCCGGGTCATCAACCGCATGAAGATCGAAGACGATCTGGAGAGATTGCGGCGGGAAGGCTAGATCGCGCGAGCCGCCGAGCGGAAGTGGGGCGGGTTGTTCTGCGTCCGAGACGGATGCCGGTTTGAAGGGATAGAGCATGTTGTTCGGCCATCTGGCATCGCGCTTTTCGACCCATCCAGAAAACCTCGCGACGGAGGCGGTGGCTTTTATCGTCAATCGTTCGGAGGCAATGCGCGAGGCGCTCAGGCGCCTTGTCGGGCGGACCGGCGTCGAGCTTCCGAGACTTGCAAGATTCTCTTCCCAGGCGGGTGACGAGCAAGGGAACATTCCCGACTTGATCGGCCTGGATGCTATGGGTGCGGAACGCCTGTTAATCGAGAACAAGTTTTGGGCGGGACTGACCGAAAACCAGCCGGCCGGATACCTCGAGCGGCTTCCCGCCGAGGGTGGTGCCGTTCTCGTCTTCGTTGTGCCGAGCAAGCGCCTTCCGATCGTATGGACCGAGCTCGCGAGGTCGGCGATGAATCGGGGGACGCGTCTGTCGGATCCCGAGCATCTCGGCGGCGATCTTCTGTTCGCGCGCCCTACCCCGTTAACGGCCCTAGCGGCGACAACCTGGAATGCCGTCCTTGACAGCCTCGAGGCCGTGGCGCGGGCGTCAGGGGAGACGTCCCCTGCCGCCGACCTCGCGCAGTTGAGGAGCCTCTGCGACGTGATGGACACTGAGGCCTTCCTTCCGGTGCGCATGGAGGAGCTGACGAACCTCGAGGTGCCGCGACGCGTGATCGGCCTTGCGGATTTGATTCCCGATCTCACTAGACAGGCCGTGGTGCTGGGGATTGCCGATAGCGCAAATCTCAGAGAGGGGCACACATGGCATTCCACGGGGCGATACCTCAAGATCAGCCTAGCCGGACCATGGCTGGGTATCGACCACGAGAAATGGTCGCGCTACGGCATTACTCCTCTCTGGATCCGATTCAGTAACACCCATTTGGCAATGCGTCATTCGTACTGAAAGCCCTGAAGGCATGGGCCCCGCCGCGATTGTTCGAGGAGGACGGCCACGCCTTTGTCCCGCTGACCGTGTTACCCGATGTCACGCGCGAAAGGGTATTGGAGGATCTGCTTGAGCAGCTTAGGCGCCTGCACGCCGAGCTCCAGTCGGCTGCGGCCGTG
>JBARIB010000186.1:0-6300 GCA_049799535.1 Allostellaceae bacterium
CGCCAATGCGCAGAATTCGACGGCATACCTGCAACAGCAATACAACGCGGCTTATTCGCAGTGCATGGCCTCCCGTAGCTACAACCAGCAGCCATATACTGCGCCTGGGCCGGCTTATGCGCCCGCCCCTGGTTTTTCACCGGCCCCTGGTTACTCACCACCCTCGGGTTATGCGCCCAACCAGAGTTATGCGCCCAACCAGGGTTATGCCCCCAATCAGGGTTATGCCCCGGCTCAGGGTTATTACCCCCCGCCCGGCTACGCCCCGCCGCCGCGATAATTGGACGACGATCCGAGAAGGCGGGTGCGAGAACGGGCTTTTTGCGGCAACACTGCCGCATCAAGCATGATGCTCAAACCTCTTCTCTCCGGTCGACGGTCCGATCGATCCTCGCAACCAAGTCCGCAGGCAATGGGCCGGCTTCGGCCGCCGCCACACATTCGGAAAGTTCCCGGCGGTTCTTTACGCCGAGAACCACGGTGTCGATGTCGAGCGACAATGCATAGCGATGCGCCAAAGCGGCGGGGCTGACCCCGACTTCCTCGGCGAGGCGCCGATAGCCGGCGGCGCGCAGGAAATCTCGCATTTCGGGATGCTCGGCAGGCAGCTCTCGATCGATCGCGCCTGTCAGCGCGCCGGCCTGCACGGCGCGTATGCCCATCACGCCGACGCCGTTCGCGCGCGCTGCCGCCATAACCGAGCGGGGTTTCGCCGGTCCATCGAAGAATTTGAGCCCGCCGGCGGAGTCCATCAGATTGGCGATGCATTGCACAGCCGCCGGCGCCGCCTGCTCGCCCAACAGTTTGATGATCGTGTCCGGGTCACCGATGCCGGTCAGGCCCCAGGCGCCGATGAGATTTTCGCCGACTAGCCGCTCGAAAACCGGGCGGACATGGCCGACAAAGGTCGCGTACAGCGTCATGCGGCTGGCGGCATCGGGCCGGCGCGCCATGTAACCCTCGTCCGGAACTACATTCGAGTGGAGGAAAAACAGATCGAGCCGAGACAGTCGCAGGCGTTCAAGGCTTCCTTCGATCGATCGCCTTAGTATTGGCTCGATTTCTGCGGGCCGCAGGTTGCCGAGATTACACTTGCTGGTCACTCGCACGCCGTCCGGCAACCGGCCCGCGAAAACTTCACCGACGACCCGTTCGGCTGTACCGTCGCCGTAACGCGGCGCCAAGTCGATCAGATTTATGCCCGCGGCAACAGCGGCATGCACGGTCGCGAGGCATTCGTCGAAGCTCGTCTCGCCCCACACCATGCCGATGCCGCCGCCACCCAAGGTCAGCGCCGAGACCGGCGCAAGTTTGCCGAAACTGTTCAGCCGCATGAGGTACTACTCCGTCGCTCCGTCCGCATTCGCCGCAGACCTACTGCGGCATGGCGGTCGCGGCAAGCCGGTGATTTCGATACGCGAGTTCTCGCCTCGATTACCAGCTAAGCCGACATCGTCAGTGGCCTTCCAGGCGAAAGCATAAGAGACTGCCATGGGTTATCATGAGCATGTCCCGCCATGGATGTCTCGGAGTGGCTACGGAAGCTTGGGCTTGAGCAATACGAGCCAGCCTTCCGTGCGAACGAAATTGACGCGAGGGTGTTGCCGAGCCTGACTGCCGAGGACCTGAAGGACCTCGGCGTCAGTCTCGTTGGCCATCGGCGGCGGATGCTCGACGCAATTGCCGTCTTGCGCGCCGAGGCGCCCGTTGCCGCGGTGGAGTTATCCCGCGGCCCACCGGTACCGGTTGATGCCGAACGCCGCCAACTGACGGTGATGTTCTGTGACCTTGTCGATTCGACTGCGTTATCAGCGCGGCTCGATCCAGAGGATTTGCGCGAGGTTATCGGTGCCCATCACCGTACCGTCGCCGAAATCGTCGCTGCGTTCGATGGGTTTGTGTCTAGGTACATGGGCGACGGCGTCCTGGTGTATTTTGGCTACCCGCAAGCGCATGAGGACGATCCGGAGCGGGTGGTCCGGGCGGGGCTGGGCGCAATCGACGCCGTACGCCGCCTTGATGTCAAATCCGTTCAGCTGCAAACGCGGGTTGGGATTGCAACCGGGCTGGTGGTGGTTGGCGATCTGATCGGCGCAGGATCGGCTCAGGAGCAATCGGTCGTCGGCGAGACGCCGAATCTCGCGGCCCGTTTGCAGGCCTTGGCTGAACCCAACACTGTCGTCATCGCCGCGGGCACGCGGCTGTTGGTTCGCGATCTCTTCGAGTACCGCGATCTCGGTGTCGTCGCTGTGAAAGGCATTGCCGAGCCGGTGCTGGCGTCGCAGGTGCTGCGCCCGAGCGTCGTCGAGAGCCGGTTCGAGGCCTTGCGCGGATCGACGCTGAGCCCGTTTGTCGGCCGCGACAAGGAAATCGGACTGCTACTGCGCTGCTGGGCACGTGCCAAAACGGGAGCGGGTCAGGTCGTGCTGGTCTCCGGCGAGGCTGGCCTCGGCAAATCGCGAATTGCGGCGGTGCTGCTGGACCGGCTTCAAGCCGAGCCGCATCTGCGCCTGCGATATTTCTGCTCGCCTCATCACCAGGACAGCGCGCTCTTTCCTTTCATCGACCAACTCGGTCGCGCAGCGGGGTTCGCACGGGATGATACGCCCGCTTCGCGGATGGAAAAGCTCGAAGCCTTGCTGGCCCCCGTCCAACCGCGGGAAGAGGATTTAGCGCTCCTTGCCGATCTCTTGTCGTTGCCGCCCTCGGAGCGCTATCCGCTGCCGAACCTTAGTCCCCAGCGCAAGAAGGAACGGACCTTAGAGGCGCTCATGCGGCAGCTGCAGGGTCTTGTGGGTCGGACGCCTGTGATCTTGGTTTTCGAGGATGCGCATTGGATCGACCCCACCTCACGCGAGCTGCTCGACTTGACTATCGAGCGGGCGCGCAGCCTGCCGGTGTTGTTGATCGTGACGTTCCGGCCCGAATTCCAGCCGCCCTGGACCGATCAGCCCCACGTCACTGCGGTGCCGCTCAATCGCCTGGACCGACGCGATCAAACCTTTTTGGTCGAACAGATCGCCGGCGGCAAGGTCCTTCCAGATCAAGTCGTCGCTCAGATTGTCGATCGTACTGACGGCGTGCCTCTGTTTGTCGAGGAATTAACCAAGAGCGTCTTGGAAAGCGGGCTGCTGCGGAAGGAACGAAATCGTTACGTGCTCGATCGGTCGCTGCCGCCGTTCGCGATCCCCACGACCTTGCATGCCTCGCTGCTCGCTCGGCTCGACCGTTTGGCATCGGTGCGTCTGGTCGCGCAGATCGGTGCCGCGATCGGACGGGAGTTCTCCTACTCGCTGCTACGTATTGTTTCCCGGCTGCCGGCGGACGAGCTGCGGTCTGCTCTTAGCCGCCTTGTCGCTTCCGAACTGGTCTTTCAGCGCGGCGCGCCGCCGGACGCCGTCTATGTCTTCAAGCACGCACTGGCGCAGGATGCGGCTCACGGGAGCCTGCTGCGCAGCTCCCGGCAGCAATTGCACGCGCAGATCGCCGAAGCGCTCGAGGCCCATTCGCCCGAGCTTATGGATACACAGCCCGAACTCTTCGCGCAGCATTACGCCGAGGCCGGGCTTGTCCAGAAGTCGGTCGCCTATTGGGGTAAGGCCGGCCATAGGTCCGCTGCGCGGTCTGCCATGGCGGAAGCTGCCGCGCAATTTCAGAAGGGGCTGGATCAGCTGGCGCCGCTGCCCGACACCCCTGAACGCCAGCGACAGGAGCTCGAACTTCGCAGCGGCTTGGGCGCGGTGGCGATGGTCTGGAAAGGCTTTGCCGCGTCGGAAACGGGACAAGCCTATGCCCGCGCCCGAGAGCTGTGGGAGCAGATGGGTTCTCCCTCTGAGTTTCTTCAGGTTCCCTATGGCCAGTCTATTCATCACCTGGTCCGCGGCGAAATCGATGTGGCGCTTCGGTTGGATGAGGGCCTGCTGCGCTTAAGTCAGCAGCGCGAGGATTCCTCCGGGCTACTTATGAGTCATTTCTCCGCCGGTATTAACTTGATGTTTGCCGGCCAATTTGCCTTGTCCCGCTCCTATCTTGAGCAGGTACTTGCGCGGTACGATCCGATTTCTCATTCCGTGCTTACTCATCAGGCGGGAACACATCCCCGGGTGGCGTCTCAGGTGTATTTGGGGATTGTGCTTTTCTGCCTCGGCTTTCCCGATCAGGCATTAGCACGAAGCAGCGCCGCAATCGCCGAGGCGCGGAGACTGGCTCATCCGCCCTCTTTGGCTCTGAGCTTAACGACCGGTGCCAGGCTCCTTTCGCTCGTGGACGACAACGAAGGCCTAGCCGATTGCGTAAACCAGCTGGTTGCAGTAACGACGGAGCAGGGTTTCCCTCATTGGGGTGCGCATGGAATGATCTGTCGCGGCTGGCTGAGGGTCACAGAGGGTGACGTGAGCGAGGGGATCTCCCTCCTTCGCAGCGGTTCGGCGGCTTGCCGCGCGACCGGGGCCGAACTGTCGGCCCCCTACCACATCTTTCTCCTCGCCAGGGCCTGCGATATCGCGGGGCAGATCGACGAGGGCTTGGCTCAATTGAACGATGCCTTGCAGATTGTTGACAAGACGGGCGAGCGCTGGCTGGTCGCGGAGCTGTGCAGGCTCAAGGGCCAGCTGTTGTTGCGGCAAGAGCGGACCGAGGCCGCCGAGGAATCCTACAGCAAAGCCCTGCGCATCGCTATCGATCAGGAAGCCAAGCTCTGGGAGTTGCGCGCGGCCGCGAGCGTCGCCCGCTTGCAGCGCGACCAGGGTCTGCGTGCCCCCGGCTACGACCTTCTCGCCCCGATTTACGGCTGGTTCACTGAAGGGTTCGCCACATCCGATCTGAGGAATGCAAAAGCGTTGCTCAACGAATTGGCGTGAGTTGCCGATCTCAACCAGCGCGTCTATTGTTATTGCCGATATTGATCGGAGCGCGCGATGAGCCATGGCTGATAACCTTCCGTTTTTCGATGTGATCATTCTCGGCGCGGGCTGGTCCGGGCTGATGGCGTGCAAATACTGCGTGGGTGAAGGGCTGAAGACACTGATACTAGACCACATGTCCGCCTGAAGACGGGGCGACCCGTCTCACAGTATGCAGGTAGCGAGGGTTGCGTCGGATTGGCCGATGCCGAGCCTCATGCATAGGAGACGGGTCTTGGGGGATCGTATCACGTATGTCGGGCTTGATGTTCACAAGGACGGGATCGTCGTCGCGGTAGCGGAGGACGGTCTGCGCGGCGAGGTTCGGGACTACGGCCGGATCGCGAACACGCCGGCGGCTCTGCAGCGGCTGGCTCACAAGCTCGGCCAGGACGGGTTGACGCTGCGGTTCTGCTATGAGGCGGGGCCGTGCGGTTATGGCATCCAACGCCAGCTGTCGGCACACGGGCACGAATGCATTGTGGTGGCGCCATCGTTGATCCCGAAGCGGACGGGCGACCGGATCAAGACCGATCGGCGAGATGCCTGCAGTCTGGCGAAGCTGCACCGGGCCGGCGAGTTGACGGCGGTGTGGGTTCCCGATGCGGGGCACGAGGCGATACGCGACCTGGTGCGGGCGCGCCTGGATGCGGTGCGCGCGCTGCGGCGGGCGCGGCAGCAGCTCTCCGGGTTCCTGTTGCGCCAGGGCTGCCATTATGGGCGCCCGGCATGGACCAAACTGCATCGACGCTGGCTGGCGGGTCTGCGCTTCGAACAGGCGGCGCATCACATTGTGCTCGAGGATTACATTCAGACGGTTGAAGCCGCCCGCGAGCGGCGCGACCGGTTGACCGCACAGATCGAAGCGATGCTGCCCGATTGGACACTGGCGCCGGTCGTGGCGGCACTGCAGACGATGCGCGGCATGGCCTTGGTCAATGCGGCAACACTGGTCGCCGAACTGGGCGACCTCTCGCGCTTCGCCAATCCGCGCCAGCTGATGGCCTATCTCGGGCTGGTGCCGTCCGAGCATTCGAGCGGCGCCCGCGTCAAACGCGGCGGCCTCACCAAGGCCGGCAACAGCGCTGCCCGCCGGCTGCTGATCGAGGCCGCCTGGTGTTACCGTTTCCCGGCCCGGGTCAGCCGCGAGTTGCGGCTTCGGCAGGAGGCGCAGCCCCGGCCGATCCGCGAGATCGCCTGGAAAGCGCAGCTACGGTTGTGCGCGCGCTATCGCAAGCTCGCCCGCAGCGGCAAACCGGCCAATGTCGTCACGGCCGCGATCGCCCGTGAACTGGCGGGCTTCATCTGGGCCATCGCCCGGCGTGTGCCGCCGGCGGCGGGCTGATCGCAAGAAAACCGATGATCGCATCACAAGGAGGCGCCAGCGAACCACCCCAAC
>JBARIB010000187.1:0-2642 GCA_049799535.1 Allostellaceae bacterium
CCCGCATACCATGACCACCCGCCTCAGCGGCTCTTGCTGAACCTGTCAGACACTACCCTTCCTCATTGGCATCAGTTTTGCCAGAATAACGTGAACCCGCGCGCGGGCTGGTTCGGAAATCCACACACGGGCTCGAGCTGACGGCGGCGCGCCACGGGCAGGCCTCGTCGGGCAGGGCGTTGCCTCGCGCCATCGCCTCCTGTCCGAAGGCGCCCACGCCGCGCTCCAAAAGGCGAAGCGGAGCGCCTATAGGGGCGTGCGGACCGCCGCACCGCTACCACAGCTGGACCAAGAAGTTACGGATGGCCGCCGCGAACGGCCGCAACAAATCGCTGTACAAGCAATTTCAATGGCTTATGGACCCCACAAACCGCCATAGTCTCATTAGGCGGCCACCACCGAGGTGTTAGCGCTCGGCGGTCCGGATTAACAATGCCCGAGCATCTTGCCGACGAGATAGGGGCTGTCGCCACCCGATTCGGCGTTGATCATCCGAACTGGGTGAAACGCGCCGGATCCTGACGGGCGTCAAATTTCCCCAAACTCCCTCTATCTTAGCGAGAAGGAAGATTGCTCTCCATCTCGCGGCGTTCCTTATTGTTTCATCCGCTGCGTGAGACGCGCGCCCACCGGCTCGCTGAAGGCCCCGTCCATCGCGCCGAGCGCGCCACTACCGGCATGGCCAGGAGCTTGCCGGGTGGGTATACGGGAGCCTCCCGCGCGCCGCGCCGCCAGACTCTTGGCGGTCGCTACGCAGCGCGCGGGCCCCTCCTGTGCATTACGTGGACAAGCTGCCCCGACCGAGCCACGGGGCAACATCACTTAATCCGGGGGTCAGTTCTCGATGTCGAAAAGGGTCCAGTTCCGGGCGTCGGTTGACAGCTGCACGCCGCACGACCACGCGACTACCACACAGGGACACCGGTTCTGTTCGTGCATCACGGGGTCCGCCGCAATGGAAGGGATTACAGGGATTATTGGCTATATCTGGTCGCCCAAGCAGGCGTCCCGGCCATATCCGTCGAATTCCTGGAGGCGTCTTTCCCCGAATATCTGTGGTACCATTTCGGCAATCTGCACGATAAGGAGGGCACGCCCAATTCGTGTAAAGGATGGACATTCGGCATCGTCGAAAGGCTATTCGAACGGTTGCTTGCGCAGGGCATCACAATCCGGCAACGGTATGGAATGTTCGGTCACTCCGCCGGCGCGCAGTTCGTCCACCGAATGTTGTCGTTCGGTTTCCGTGACCGCGTGGCTGTCGCTGTCAGTGCCAATGCAGGGAGCTATGCGATCGCAAATCGCCTGGGCAAAGCTCAAGCATTGGCGCAGGGCGCCGCCCTCGCCAGCCGCCGGCTCTGGCACTGAACGGCCGTGTCAGCCCGAGACGACGCCGTGGATTTCTTCGGCGAGCGCCGCTATCTCTGCGGCCGCGTGGGTCATCCGGGCGCTTTCAATGACCCCGAGCCCCAGCGCCATCGCTTGCGCCAGCGCGACCCGGTTGCCGATCCGGGTCGCCGCGATCGGGGCGCCGGTGCCGGCCAGATTGGCGGCGATGTCATCGGTCAGCCGGGAACGCGGCGGCACTCGGTTCAGGACGACAAATGAGTGCCGCCGCTCTTCGCGCGCCATTTTCAGCGTCTCCGCCGTCGCCCACAAATCGAGCGGCGACGGCTGAACCGGAACCACCACGGGCCCAGCCGCGCGCACCGCAAGGCGGGCTTCGGTCTCGGCGTGCGGCGGAGCATCGATCAACACGAGATCCGCCCCACCTACCCGATCGTCGACCCATTGTGTCGCGCGCCAGCCAGGCAATGCCGCAAAATCGAAACCGATTGCCTCTGCCCCGAGCCGCGCCCGCCGCAATTCGACCCAAGCCGATAAACTGCCTTGCGGATCAATATCGAGAGCCGCGACCCGAGTGCCGCAACGCGCCCAGGCCACGGTAAGCTTGCGTGGCGAGCGTCGTCTTACCGGCGCCGCCCTTGCGCTGTGCAATCGTAATGACCAGCCCCACCATTCGACCTCCGCTTTAGCAGAGGTCAATGCGGGATAGTAGGGAGACGACTACTCTGCGGCCTGGAGCTTGGGCGCGACGCCCAGCCGCCCTGCCACACCCCGCCCACAGGCCGAATCGGCTTTGGTGAAAGGCGTTGCCGCATCAGGCCGGCACGGAGCGGCGATCGTCGCTTCGCGCCGGCAGTCGAATTTTGGCTCTTCGAGGAGTATCCCGACGCAACCCTGGAACGGTGCCGCTCTAGACAGTGCCACCCTCATGTGAGGTGTGTGGCGCCAAGATGCGCTCCAATGGCGAGCTCCCCTCGCCTCGGATCATTACGCAGACAGGCGCCGTCAGACCACCGGAGTTCGAAGAGAAGCCCATCGCGCTGTTCATAGTCTGCCCGCGTGCTCAGGCGTCAAGGCGCTGCGAAACACAAGCAACGCTAAGGCGACAAGCCGCTAAGCTGCGCTAGCGTTTCGGTCCCATGAGGCAAAATTGCCACATCTGGACTGCGGACCGTCCGTCGTGAGATGTTCGGCGTCATGAGCGTTGTCCGTCTGGTTCTCCCGGCGGCGATTGCCGTCGCGGTCTCATTCATCTCCTTCATCTCCGGCGGGTTGACGGCGCTGGCAGGCGAGCC
>JBARIB010000188.1:0-9246 GCA_049799535.1 Allostellaceae bacterium
AGTGGCGTGATCGCCCGATCGACCGCCGCCCGTGCCCAGCAAAAACGATGCCAGTGATCGGCATCCTCGGCACCACATCGTCCGGACGGTTTGCACCGTTGGTGGCCGCGTTCCGTCGGGGTCTGGCCGAAACGAGCTATGTCGAGGGAGAGAATGCGGCCGGTCGTACACCGCCGGGCGGAGGACCACTACGATCAGTTGCCTGCGCTAGCTGCAGACCTTGTCGGTCATAAGGTCGACGTGATCGCCGTAATGGGGGGCACCTCTGCGGCGCTCGCAGCAAAAAGTGCAACCCCGACAATCCCGATCGTCTTCGCGGGCGGCGATCCGATCGAGGACGGCCTAGTTGCGAGCCTCGCCCACCCCGATGGCAATCTTACCGGCGTCAGCCTAATGACCATCGAGCTGATGTCCAAACGACTTGAGCTGTTGTGCGAGCTGGTCCCACGCGCCAAGGTGATCACCTTGCTCGTAAACCCGACCAGTACGCAGACCCAGCACGTGATTCGAGATATGCAGGAACCGGTGCACACGAAAGGGGTGCAGCTTTCGATCCTTAAGGCCAGCACGGAAGGCGAAATCGACGGCGCCTTTGCAGCCCTCGGCAACCTGCATGCAGACGCGCTGATCATCGGCGGCGACCCGCTCTTTACCGTCCAGCGCGGGCAGCTTGTAGCGCTGGCAACACGTTATGCCGTTCCGGTGATCGACAGATGGCCTGAGTTCCCGGCGGCCGGCGGCCTGATCAGCTATGGACCGAGCCTGACGGCTGCCTATCGCCAAGTCGGCATTTACGCCGGAAAGATCCTCAACGGCGCCAAGCCCGCCGATTTGCCGGTGAAGCAACCAACGATTTTCGAACTGGTCGTCAATCTCAAGACCGTGAAAACGCTCGGGCTTACGGTCCCGCCGTCAATCTTCGCTCGCGCCGACGAGGTCATCGAATGATGAACCGCCGCGATCTTCTCCTGCTGTCGACGCTCGCCGTCCTGTTCTTCACCGGCTCACTGGCGTTCGCGCAGGTGGTGGAAAAGGTCTACCGAGTCGGCGTGCTCGCCCCCGAAGGAATGCACGCGATCGAAAGCTTCAAGGAACGCCTGCGTCAGCTCGGCTGGATCGAGGGAAAAAACATCCGGTTCGATTATCGCTCGGCGGAAGGAGAAGACACTCGCCAGCCCGCGCTGGCGGCTGAGCTGGTCGCCCTCCCGGTCGACCTGATCCTGACCTGGGGCACACCGGCGACGCTCGCAGCAAAACGAGCGACAGCGAGGATCCCGATCGTCATGGGCTCCATTGGTGACCCGGTTGCTGTAGGCGTGGTTCCCAACCTGGCTCACCCTGGCGGAAATGTGACCGGGTTCTCGTCGCAGAGTTTCGAACTCGAGGAGAAACGGTTCGAGCTGTCGCGCGAGTTGGTGCCCGGCATGACGCGGATCGTCATGCTGGGCAATGTCGGTAATCTCTACGCCGAACTGGCGATGAAGCGCGTAGAAAACTTGGTCGTCGCAGCCGGGCTCAAGTTTGACCCTGTGAAAATCGATCCAGTGAGTGGTCTCGAAAGCGGCCTCGATGCAGTGCGTCGGGCGCATCCCGACGGGGTCCTGGTGGTAGCCGTCCCGGCCTTCAATACACCCCGCGTAAACCGAGCGATGGTCGCGTTCATGGCGGCCAATCGGTTACCGGCGATCTATGCCTACAGGGAACCCGTCGAGGCCGGAGGCCTGATGGCCTATGGAACGAATTACGACGATCTGTTGCGACAGGCTGCGGGCTACGTCGACAGAATCCTCAAGGGCGCATCGCCCGGCGAGCTGCCGGTGCAGCAAGCCGCCACCTTCGAGCTGCTGGTCAATCTCAAGACCGCCAATGCGCTCGGCCTCACCGTGCCGCAATCGATCCTCGCCCGCGCCGACGAGGTCATTGAATGAGGCGGCGGGACTTTGTTCGCATCGCCACCGGTGCGGCCGCGTGGCCCGCGGTTGCGCGCGCCGGGCGACCCTACCGGCTCGCCTATCTCGCGCTGCTGCCGGGCGAGGATGCGACGTTGATGAAATTTCTGTCGGAGCGGTTGCGCGAGCTTGGCTATAGTACCGAGGTGGGCTTGATAATCGAATACCGCTCTGCCGAAGGGCATCCGGAGCGGCTGCCGGAGCTGGCGAGCGAGCTTGTTGCGTCGCATCCTGACGTGCTGATCGCCGGGTTCGGCACCCTCCCGGCCAAGGCCGCGAAGGCGGCAACGGCAACCATTCCGATCGTCTTTACGACGGTGGGCGATCCGGTCGGCGCAAGGTTGGTCGGCAGCCTCGGCCGTCCCGGCGGCAACGTTACCGGCCTGACGGACCAGGCCGCGGATATCGGCGGCAAACGTCTGGAACTACTGCACGAGGCGGTGCCGGCCGGGACGAGCTTCGCGGTGTTGATGAATCCGGACAACCCTTATTCGGCGCTGGCGTTGAAGGAAATACAGGATTCTGCTGGTTCATCGGTGACGATCCGGGTCCTCGAAGCAAGGACACCCGACGAAGTTCTTCGACGTTTTGCAGATGTCGAGAACGCCGGGATCGCAGGGCTTCTGGTGGTGGGGGGATCCGCAGACGATCGGCATGCGGGGCCGGATTCCCGATCTCGCCCTGCAGCATCGGTTGCCGTCGATCTATCAGTTCAAGGAGTCCGCGCAAGCCGGCGGCTTGATGTCCTACGGGCCGGATCGCCGACACATCTACGCCCGCGCCGCCGAGTATGTCGACAAGGTGCTGAAAGGCGCTAAGCCGCCCTCCTCCCCGTCGAGCAGCCAACGAAGTTCGAACTGGTCATCAACCTGAAAACCGCGGAGGCGCTCGGCCTTACCGTGCCGCCGATCCTATTGGCGCAGGCCGACGAGGTCATCGAATAGGAGTACAACCATGTCCCGTCACATCAAGACAGCCTCGCTCGCCGGGCAGCAGGAAGAGACCGATGCCAAGGTCCGGAGCACGGTTGAAACCATCATCGCCGATGTCGCCAAGCGCGGCGACGCGGCGGTGCGCGAGCTTTCGGAGCGCTTCGACAAATGGTCGCCGCCGAGCTTTCGCCTGAGCGCGGATGAGATTGCCGCACTGGTCGCCAAGGTCGCGCCGCAGACGATCGATGACATCAAATTCGCGCAAGAGCAGATCCGCAATTTCGCCGAGATCCAGCGCGATTCGATGCGGGATGTCGAAGTCGAGACTTTGCCGGGCGTCGTGCTCGGGCATAGGCACATCCCGGTCGGCAAGGTCGGCTGCTATGTGCCGGGCGGGCGCTATCCGATGGTCGCATCCGCACATATGAGCATCGTCACGGCGCGCGTTGCCGGAGTGGAGCACATCACGGCGTGCACGCCGCCGAACCAGGGTGGGCCACACCCCGAGACGATCGCGGCGATGCATCTCGGCGGCGCCGACGAAATCTATATTTTGGGCGGCGTCCAGGCGGTGGCGGCGATGGCGCTCGGCACCGCGACGTTCAAGCCGGTCGATATGCTGGTCGGCCCCGGCAATGCCTATGTCGCCGAGGCCAAGCGCCAGCTCTATGGCCGGGTCGGCATCGATCTCTTTGCCGGCCCAACCGAGATCCTCGTCATTGCCGACGAGAGCGCCGATGCCGAGATGTGCGCGACCGATCTCCTGGGCCAGGCCGAGCACGGTCCCACTTCGCCGGCGATCCTGCTGACGACCTCGGAAATGCTCGCCCATGCTACGATCGCCGAGGTCGACCGGCAGCTGACCGTATTGCGTACCGCCGACATCGCCGGGGTCGCTTGGCGCGACTATGGCGAAGTGATCCTCTGCACCGACGAGGACGAGATGATCACCGAGGCCGACCGCATCGCTGCCGAGCATGTCGAGGTGCTGACATCGGAGCCACGCCGTTATCTCGAGTGCCTGAAGAATTATGGCGCCCTGTTCCTGGGTCCCGAAACCAACGTCTCCTATGGCGACAAGGTGATAGGGACGAACCATACCCTGCCGACCAAGGGCGCTGCGCGCTATACCGGCGGTCTGTGGGTCGGCAAGTTCCTGAAGACTTGCACCTATCAGGAGGTCAGGACGCCAGAGGCCAGCGCGATGGTCGGGGAGTATTGCAGCCGCCTCTGTGCGATCGAGCGCTTCTGGGGCCACAAGGAGCAAGCCGACCTCCGCGTTCGCCGCTACGGCAAGCGCAACGCAGCGGAATAGCCGGCACTAATAGCCATTCACCGCGTTCTGTAGGTACTTCGTTACACTCCAACGAAACCGGATCGGACAAAGCATCGGCCAACTCGCGGCCGCAAGATATCGTGCGACGCCTGCCTTATGAGGCACTGTTCTTCGGGTGCAAGAGCAGCCGCGAGCGCGCGGTCGCGATCTCCTCGGCGGTGCCGTGGCCAGCTGGCTTGCGCCAGGCCGCGTTTTTTTACCTCTTTCAAACGGCTGGAGAAAACTTCCCGTGAGCGAAGCCTGAGCCCGGCTACAAAGCCCGTAAGTCCTCGGTTGCTCAGTAAATGGCGGTCCCAACTGACAGAGAGGCCAGTAAAAAGGTGCAAATCGGAGTAAAAATCTCGACGGTGGTGCTCCAACTGATGCGAATTGATACAAAATTTTACGAGACTCAAGCGCCGCTTCGAAGTTTATTGGTCAGCAACCCGGCAGAGGGGGACACCGTGATAAATTCTAAGCGATGTCGGAGGACGAACCGTGTGACCGCGGTCTTCCACGACGCCAGATTATCTTTTGATATGGCGCGCGAAACCACCTTGGAGGAGTTGGCCGAGCAGTTATGCCGACTGGGTGAGACCCATGGCGGCCCGCCGCTTTCGGTCGCCGTCCGCGTACCGGTAGAGCGCGCGCATTAAAACGGCATTAAACATTTATCTGCCGCGCAAAGCCGCTTTTTACGAGTGACTGTTCAGCGGCCCGTACGAAATACATCATCTTCGCGTCGCAGGCCCCGCAGATTCTGGCGACTGGGCGGGGTATGAGAGTCAGTTGACCAGGCGTACCTCGCCGATCGCCCCGATATCGTAGCCGCCCAGCTCCGCGGCGCGCTCTCGCATAATCGGTGAGCGCATGAAAGCGAACAGCGCCTGCGCCTCGGGCAAGAAGTAGTCGCGCTGGCGTAATACGAGATCGAAGTGCTCCCAAGTCACCGGCAGAAATTCGAGGCCTGCCGCCCTAGCGACCGAGCGGGTAGCAATCCCGCAGTCGGCACGTCCTGACCGGATTGCCTGCGCGATATCCGCCCCGGTCGGGCATACCGGCTTGACGAAAGCAAGTTCATCGGCCGCGATCCCGGCCCGTCCGAGCAGAGCCAGCAGCAGGAGCTGCGCGCCGGCGCCGGCCGGCCGTTGCGCAATGCGCGCGCCGCTATGCGCAATCGAGGCAATGTCGCTGAGTTGGCAAGGATTGCCAGACGCCGCCAAGATGCCCTGCTCACGGCGGGCAAAAGCTATCACCACCGCATCGTGCAGTCCAGCCAGCGGCGCAACCCCAGCGAGATTGGCTTGTTCCTGGTCGCCGTCGAGCGTGTGGAGGTGAATGGCAGCAGCCATGATCTCGCCTTGGGTCAGCCGCCGCAATCCTTCCTCACTGCCTTCCGGCAGGTTGGCGAGCCCGCAGCGGCTCTCGCGCAAAGCCCATTCGAGCAGCGGATCATGGCTGCCGCCGACGATCGGCGGGGCGGCGACCCGCGCCAGCGCCGCGGGCACAATCAGGCCGGCCGTGATCCAACGATCAAGGGCCGCGCGCGGAAACAGCCACCGCCCCGTCACCTTCGTGCATGGCACCGCCCCATTAGCCACCAGCTCGTAAAGCTTGCGCTCCGACAGGCGAAGATAGGCGGACGCTTCATCCGTGGTGAGGAGTTCGGGCATATCCAGCACCCGTATGCATCTGACTGCATGATTTACGCAAGTTGAACTATTCCGGGCCATCTGCACAAGATGTGTCTCGATGCCAGACGATGTCACAGCCCTCCAACTGGTTCTGACTGCTGATCCTGCGCTGCTCACCATCGTGCGGCTGTCGCTGATCGTAAGCCTATCCGCCGTATTCCTTGCGAGTTTGCTCGGCGTGCCGCTCGGCGCGCTGATCGCGCTCGTCCGTTTTCGCGGCCGCGAAGGCGTCATCGTCATACTCAACGCCTTGATGGGGCTGCCCCCGGTCGTCGTCGGCTTGGCGGTATATCTGGCGCTGTCACGTTCAGGTCCGCTTGGTGATTGGGGGCTGTTGTTCACCGCACAGGCCATGGTGATCGCGCAAATTGTGCTCGTCCTGCCGATCATCGCCGCGCTGACGCGGCAGACCATCGAGGATTTGTGGAGCGAATATCGCGACGAGTTGACCGCGATGAATATCGGGCCACTCGGCCGGGTGGCGACGCTGATATGGGATGCCCGCTTCAGCCTGGTGACCGCATTGCTTGCTGGCTTCGGCCGTGCCGCAGCGGAGGTCGGGGCGATAATCATCGTCGGCGGCAACATCGAGGGCTTCACCCGCACGATGACGACGGCTATTGCGCTGGAGACATCGAAAGGGGACCTCCCACTCGCCATCGGCCTCGGTATCGTGCTGATCGCCATCGTGATCGCCGTCAACGCACTCGCCTGGACGGCGCGGCGCGCCGGCGAGCGGCTCGCGGGGTGACGATGGATGCGCTCTCCCCCAATCTCCCGATCACCTTCGACGAGGTCAACATTGCCGTCGGCGCGGTGACGATCCTCGATCGGATCACGCTCGCCCTCGTACCGGGCCCGCCGACCATCTTGCTGGGGCCTAACGGCGCCGGTAAGACGACTTTGCTGCACGCCGCGATGGGTCTGACAGCGCCGACGCACGGACGCATCCTCTGGGGAGTGCACGACAATCCACGCCGGATGCGGCGGGCCATTGTGTTCCAGCGCCCGGCGATGCTGCGGCGCAGTGCCGGCGGCAATATCCGCTACGCGCTCCGGGCGGCCGGCATCGCGCGGTCGCGACAGCGGGCAGCGATCGAGGAGCTGTTGGCGATAGTTGGCCTCAGCGATCTCGCCAAGCGCCCAGCCCGACGACTATCCACCGGCGAGCAACAGCGCCTTGCACTCGCTCGCGCGCTAGCCGCCGACCCAGCCGTGCTGTTTCTCGATGAGCCGACCGCCAGTCTCGATCCGGCCGCCACCAAGGCGGTCGAGGACGTGATCGGCATGGTCAGCCGGCGTGGCATCAAGGTGGTGCTGTCAACGCACGATCTCGGCGAAGCGAGGCGGCTCGCAGGCGAGGTGGTGCTGCTCCATCGCGGCCGGATCATCGAAGCCGGCGATGCCACGTCTTTCTTCGACCGACCGCAAACGACCGAGGCGCGCAGCTTCATCGCTGGAGACCTGCTCGTCTGACTGCAACGAGAATGGAGGTAGGCATGCTCGCTCGCCGCTATCTGCTGGCCGTAGCCGCCATCGCTTTCCTGATTACCCCGGCGGCTGCCCAAGACAAATCGATCGTCGTCGCCTCGACCACCTCGACGCGCGATTCCGGGCTGTTCGGCCGCATCCTGCCGTTGTTCAAGGCCAAGACGGGGATCGATGTGAAGGTCGTCGCGCTCGGCACCGGCCAGGCGCTCGATACCGCCCGGCGGGGCGATGCCGATGTCGTCTTTGTTCATGCCAAATCGGCCGAGGAAAAGTTTTTGGCGGAGGGCTGCGGGGTAAAGCGCTATCCGGTCATGTACAACGACTTTGTGCTGATCGGGCCAAAGAGCGACCCGGCCGGCGTCAGCGGCGGCAAGGACGTCGTCGCCGCGTTCGAAACCATCAAGGCGAAGGCCGCTCCGTTCATTTCCCGGGGCGACCGATCCGGCACAAACATCGCCGAATTGAAAATATGGAAGGCCGCGGGGATCGACATCGCCAGCGAAAGAGGGTCCTGGTACAAGGCAATCGGCCAGGGCATGGGGGCAGCCCTCAACACTGCCACGGCCGACAACGCCTATGTGCTCTCTGATCGCGGTACGTGGCTGTCGTTCAAGAATAAGGGTGATCTCGTCATTGTCGTCCAAGGCGACAAGCGGCTGTTCAACCAGTACGGCGTCATGCTGGTCAATCCACAGAAATTCCCGCACGTAAAGAAAGAGCTGGGCCAGCAATTCATCGACTGGCTGATGTCGCCGGAAGGGCAGCAAGCTATCGCTGCCTACAAGATCGACGGCGAACAGCTGTTCTACCCGAATGCCAACGATCCAGCGGCATGACGATGCGCGCACGGTGTTGGGCCGTTGTGGCGCTCGTCGGATTGATGGCTCCTTCCGACGCGGGGGCTGAGACGGTGGTGCTTTACGCTGCCGGCAGCCTACGCGGCGCCTTAAGCGACATTATCGCGGCGTATGCGGCGGCATATGGCGATACGGTACAGCCGAAGTTCGGCGCCTCCGGTCTGCTGAAGGATGAGATCGCCAGCGGCGCGAAGGCCGAGGTGTTCGCTTCCGCAAACATGGGCCACCCGCAGGCGTTAGCGCGGGCGAACCGGGCCGGCCCGGTCGTGTTGTTTGCGCGGAACAGGCTCTGCGCATTGGCGAGGCCTGGCCTCGTGGTTGAGCCGACGACGCTGCTCGACCCGCATGCTCGACTCCGAGGTCAAGCTTGGCACCTCGACGCCGCGAGCCGACCCTTCAGGGGACTACGCATGGGAGGTGTTTCGCAATGCCGAGGCCGTTAGGCCAGGTGCTTATGCCCAGCTGGACGCGAAGGCGCTTCGACTCACGGGCCGGCGGTCGGGCCAACCGCCGCCACCCGACGGTCGTACGATCTACAGGTGCTGATCGAGCGGGGTGCTGCCGACATCTTTCTAACCTACTGCACTGGCGCGCGCGCCGCTCAGAAAGAGAGCCCGTGGCATCAGATGATCGCATTGCCGGACGCTCTCGCAGTCGGCGCCGATTATGGCCTGACCGTGATCACCGGTGCGCCGCGGTCCGCCTACAGGTTCGCGTTGTTCATCCTCTCGCCGGAGGGTCAGCAGATACTGGACAGATACGGGTTTGCCGCTCCCAACCTGCCTCAATGAGGCGTCGCATGCGCGTAATCGCCCTGAGCCTGATCGCATGGGTCGCGCTACTCGCGTCGGCTGCGCACGCCGAGGACCCTTCCGGCTGTGGCAAATTCGCCTGGTCCCTTGCTCGCGAGCGGAGCTGGTTCGCTGCGCCCGAAAAGGTGAGCGTCAGCTCAGGCCAGACGCTTGCAAGCATCCCGCAGGGCGCCTTCGTCCTGAAGCTCCAGCCGGG
>JBARIB010000189.1:0-13882 GCA_049799535.1 Allostellaceae bacterium
TTCTTCAGTGAATCGGCGGGCGGATCAGGGCGAAGGTTGGCCCGGCAAGGGAGTTGGATCCGCACCGAGAGCAACGAGGCATTGGCGCAGAGCATCGGCCACTCGCTCCTCGTCGGTCTGGCCGATACCGTTCGCACGCAAGGACCCGACCGGATGAGGGTGACCAAAGGTCACCGTGATACGGTGAAACCTTGGGATGCGGCGCCCCCGTGGCAGCGCCTCGAAGGTGCCTGCGATGTACGTCGGCACCGCAGGGGCGCTGCTGTGCAACAGCAGTTGGCCGATTCCGGGGAGAAACCGCTGGAGCCGCCCGTCGGGAGAACGCCAGCCCTCGGGGAACCAAACTAGTGTATTGCCGCTGCTCAGGACCCGGGCAGCGGTTTCGAGCGCCGCCCCGGGATGTCTGGAGTCGACGGGGAACAGGTGTATGGCGCGCGACAACAGGCGCGACAGCGGGTTGGAGAACAGGCGTAATGCATCTCCGGCCCAATACAAATGTCGGAGGCGGTGCCACGGCAGGGCGGCAGCGACTGCCAGTGCATCGAGATAAGAGACATGGTTGGGCGCAATCGCGCAAGGCCCCGTCGCGGGTAACCTCTTCACGCCCACAGCGTGTAGCCGGAAGAATCCCCGCATGACCAGCCAGACGACGAGATACAACACGAAACCCAGTGCGGTTAGCAAGATATTCGTCGGAGTGGTCCAGCGCTCGATGTCCAGCGCGACGGCTGGTTCTTGACGCGAAACCGCCGAGATCCCCATTCGGCGCTCGGTCGAGAGGCGCAGCAGATCGCGTATTGTCTCGATCCGGGCGAGATCTGCGTCTGATAAATGGATGCCCAAGCGGTCCTGCAGCAGGATCGTAAGCTCCATCCAACCGAACGAGTCCAGGCTCAAGTCGAGGCTGAGATTGAGGTCCAAGTCGAGCGCCTGGTTTGGGTAACGTTGGCGCAGCAAGGTCCAGACCGCCTCGGCGGTCGGGTCCTGCAACAGCGCCGCATCTTCTGGTGTCAGGGCGCGGTCCGCTCGCCTTCCGCCTCCCGCAACCGCTTGCGCGTAGAGCGTGGGCAGCAGGAAACGGCGGTACTTCCCAAGACGGGTCCGCGGTAATGACTGATCTGTCAGCGCAAATCCCGATAATCGTTCATAGGATGGCAGCTGCTGGGCCTTCTCGCCCAGGACGACCCGGATACCGTCGCGCAGGTTGGTCGCCCCACGCTCACGCAGCTTGACTGCATCTGGTCGCACCAAAGCGACAAGCGCTCCATTATCCTCCAGGACCGCGATCTCGGATATCTCGGGCGCGCTGCCGTAGATCCGCTCGATATCTTCAGGGATCACTTTCTTGCCGCCGCCCAGTACCAGGACCTCCTTGCTGCGGCCGGTGACAAACAGGAAACCGTCACGATCGACAAAGCCCAGATCACCTGTCCGGAACCAGCCGTCTGCGGTAAAGGTTTCGCTGTTGGCTTCCGGGTTTTCGAGATAGCCGCTCGTTATTGAGCTTCCATGCAGCTCGATTTCGCCGATCCCCTGATCATCGGCGTGCACTATTCGAACCTTGCCGTCGGCAAGCGGACGCCCGGCGCTGCCGAGACGACGCTCATCCGGTCGATTGCCGGTAAACAGCGATGCGGTCTCCGCCAGCCCATATCCCGACAGCACCGTCCAGCCCAAAGCCTCGAGCTGCGCCTCGATTCCTCTATCCAGCCGCGCTCCGCCCGAGACCAACAATCGGAGGTGCGGCGCGACTCCTTTCCGAACCGGTGCAAACAGAAAACGGCCCAAATCCAATCCGGTAGACTGCCGAATAGAAAGCGTGAAAGGAAGCAGCGCTCGCCATGCCAGCCGCAGCATAAAGTTGTTGCTTTTGATCCGCCCGTCGATCCCCGTCCAGAGCGCGTCGTAGAGGCGTGGCACGCCAATAATCGTAGTGACTCCGCCTTCGCGCAGAGCCCTCATTAATGCTGGTCCAGTCGCTCCGCCCGGCAAGACGACGGTGGTCCCAATCGACAAAGTGGTCAACATGCCAACAACGAAAGGGTAGGCATGGTGCAGCGGCAGCGGCAGCAGCGCGCGATCTTCCGGACCGACGACAGCCAATCCCTGTAGCGCCTCGATATTGGTTGCTATATTGCGATGCGTCAGCAAGAAAGCCTTGGGTGAACCGGTCGTGCCGGAAGTCCAGGACAACATCGCGGGCGCGTCGTCGGCCGGCACCGGTAGGTCTTCGCCCTCTTTGCTGCTCGAAACACCACAAGCCGACCCCGCCCGCTGATTCTGCTCGATCTCATCGATTACGATCGTTGTGACGCTATGGGCGCGAAGAATGGCGCCGCTCGCTTTGATGTGACTCGCTGTTGTCAGGAGCAACCGGGCGCCGCTGGAGCGGAGCGCTGCTTCGAACTGCTCGGCATCTGCGAGCTCATCGATCGGCACCAGCACCGAACCGGCTCGCAGAGCGGCGAGAGCCGCGGCGATCCAGGCCGCCGAGTTCGGCGCCCAGAGCGCCACCGCGGCTGCGGCGCCGGTTCTGCCTTCACGCAGCTGGTGAGCCAACCTCAGGGCCGTCCGGACGAGAGCTGCGCTGTCCCATGTCACGACACCGTCTTCGCCAAATGAGATGACGGCCGGGTGCTGCCCGCGCGCATTGAGCTCGCGCAATAAGCCCGCGATGGTCGACGGCACAATCACCAGGCGCTCTCCCGCTGTATTTGTGCTCTGAGATGAATTTTCGATGGGATTTTGCAGCATGTCGGTCAGCTCGCCTTATCAAGCGCTTCTCGACAACGTCCGTCGTCGATGACGAGATCGCGGCTGTCGTTGACGAAGCACATCGGCACAACGTGAAGGTCACGATCCACTCGCGCGGCTCCGCTTCGACCCGCGCCGGCGAAGGCCGGCGCCGATCTGATCTATCATGCCGATCTGATCTATCATGCTGATCTGATCTATCATGCCGATCTGGCCACGGAGGCAGACCTCGACATCATCGCCAAGGCCGGGATGCCGATGGAGGCGGTCGTCGCCAACACCAGCGGCAATGCTTGCGTTATAAACCTCGCCAGCGAGCTGGACCTCGTTGCCCCCGGCAAGCTCGCCGATATCGTGATCATGGACAGCGACCCGATTGCCGACATCACTGTGCTGCAGCGGCCGGATGAGATATCACTGGTCATGGAAGATGGCCCGGATCGTCGATCGGGATGCGGGAGGTTTTGCCTATTAACCGAGGAGCCGCCGCGCGCTTGCATGTTCGCGTCGGGCCAACTGCGGAGTCTTTCTATGGCGATATCGGCGCTGGTCTTCGATGCTTACGGCACGCTCTACGATGTCCAATCGGTTCTGGCCAAGGCGGAACAGCTGTGTCCAGGCAGGGGCGAGTTGATCACTCAGATATGGCGGTTGAAGCAGCTGGAATATACCTGGCTGCGCAGCTTAATGCAGCAATACGAGGATTTCTGGGCTGTGACCCGCGCCGCGCTCGAATTTTCGCTGCGGGGCGCGGGGATCGAGCCCAGCGATGCCGTCAGCGTCCCGCTGATGGAAAATTATCTCCGTCTCGACCCCTACCCCGAGGTGCCAGAGGCGCTGGCCGCGGTTGCCGGCCGTAGGCTCGCGATCCTGTCGAACGGCAGCCCCAGCATGCTCGAAGCGGTCGTCCGAAATTCGCGGCTCGACAAATGGATCGAGACCGCGATCAGCGTCGACCGCGTGCGCAACTACAAGCCAAACCCCGCTTGCTACGCTCTTGCAGAGGAGACGCTCGGGATCCCGAGGCAGGATGTGCTGTTCGTTTCCTCGAATGGTTTCGATGTCGCCGGCGCCAAGGCCTTCGGCCTCAAAGTGGCCTGGATCCGCCGCGGCGGCGAGGCCGGTCCGGCCGCATCGCCGATCGGCGTATCGGAAATGTTTCGACTATTGCGCGGCCGTGCCGAAGAACTGGGCCCTCCTCCCGACCACATCGTGTCGCGATTGACCGACCTGCCGAACCTGCTTTGAAACGCTTGCTCAGAGAGAAACTCTATATTAACGTGAGTCCTTAGGACCTGAATCAACTTATTCGACGACCAGGCCCGCTTCAAAGTGATCAACATCAGCCGCACCGCAGGCGCTGGTGACCAACGGAGGTTGCCGATGAAAAGGGTATTTCTTGGCCTCGCAGCTGTTTTGTGGCTGTGTGGGAGCGCCGGCGCGGCAGAACCGTTGAGCGATGCGCAAATGGCGGGAATAACTGCCGGTTTCAGCGCGGCGTCGATAGCCGACGCTCAGGCCTCGGGAAAGGTCGTCGCCACCGCTACGGCCACCTTTGCCGAGGTTGGCCCGGTGCTGGGTGGAGAACAGGTTACCATCGATTTTGCACAGACCGCGTGGGCGTCGCTGCAGTCGCTGGCGATGATACAGCGGACAGCGGCCCTTCCTCCATTGCAGTGAGTTGTACGCCACCGGAGCAATTGATAGCTCGCGGGGAGATTTGAGCCCCTCGGCTGACGGAGCGCCACCGAGGGCACCGCCTATTGCGCGGTGAGGGCCGCGCCTCATTTCACTGCGATGAGTTCTGATACATTTTTACTGTTGCGGGTTGGCAGCCGGGCGCACCGCTTCTCGACGGCATCGACAAGAGATCAGGCCGGGTCAACGTTTATTGGGTTTCCCGTCGGTGTGTTCAAAGTAAGTTTGCGCCCCGCGCGCCGGAGGGAGGTCCCATTATGAAAGTCGGTCTGTTTATCAATACCCAGTTCCCCGAGGGCTATAGCCTGGCGGAACGTATCCCGGAGATGGTCGCGCAGGTGCGAGCGGCGCGCGAAGCCGGATTCTCTTCGCTTTGGTTCCCGCATCACTGGCTCACTCATCCGATGCAGATGCTGCAGATCACGCCCGTCATAGGCTACATCGCGGCGCACGCGCAGGGCATGACGATCGGGCCGAATATCCTGATCCTGCCACCGCTCAACCCCGTGCATGTCGCCGAGGAAGCCGCGACTCTCGATGTATTGACCGGCGGCAATTACATCCTCGGCGTCGGCCTGGGTTACCGTCAGCCGGAGTTCGATGCTTTCAGCATGAGCCTGAGCGAACGGGCGCCGCGGTTCAACGAGAGTGTGGCGCTGATGCGCCGGCTGTGGACCGAGGAACGGGTGAACCACAAGGGCCGGTTCTATACAGTGAACAATTCCGGTCTCGGGGCAAAGCCAGTTCGTACGGGAGGGCCGCCCATTTATATTGCCGGGCAGGCCGATGTGTCGGTGAGGCGTGCGGCACGGATCGGCGACGCTTGGCTGATCGTAAACACCGGCGGACTTGGTAAGCTGATACCGCTGATGCACACGTATCGTGCGGCCCTGGAGGAATATGGCCGGACGCCGATGGAGTTCCCGATCACCATCGAATGCTATGTCGGCGCACGCCATGCCACGGCCCATGAGGAGTGCCGCGGGCCGCTGGAATACAAGTACAACGCCTATGCATCATGGGGCCTGGAGAACCGCACCACGCAGGGTTCGTTCGAGGAGTTTGCACGCGACCGGTTCATCATCGGCGACAAGTCGTCGGTGAAGGACGAGATCGCGCGCTATCGCGAGCTTCTGGGTGTCGATCACTTCATCATGCGCTGCCAGTGGCCAGGGCTGCCCCAGGAACAAGTGCTGAGTTCGATTCAACGACTCGGCAAGGTTTTCGCGTCGTAGCTAATCGGCCAGCCTGCCTGTTGGGCAGTAGAGCGCGATCCGACATTGCATTCCGGCGCTGTGATCCAGGTCACTTCAGTCCCTCGGCCTGGGGATCTGCCAAAGAGCAACTCCCCCAGGGTCGGTGCCATACTTGAACCAGCCACGAAAGGCCCGCGCGAAGGCCATGGCATCGCCTTCTTGACTGAACCCGACCCGGAAGGTGATACCGGGACCGCCCGACGAATGATCGAATACCGTGGGGCTTATCTGGTGATGATCGAACCAAGTCCGCATCTCCGCCATCGAGGCGGCCAGATCTGCACCGATACGGCGAACTTCCACTGTATAGAGCATGGCTGCGCCGGCTCCTCACCAAGGTGCTCTTCTGAAATCTGTATTCCTGATTGCGAGATCCGACTGATTATCCGGCTGTATCTGCGGTCGGTGATTTGGCCTATCAAACGCTGACCGGCTTTTTCTGCTCGCTGACAAAGAGCTCGCGAATCTCTTCGGGCAGGGCGCTCCGGATTTTTTCCGTCTCGCCAGGGCTCACATGCTTCACGAGCACGCCCAACACGATCGGCGTAACTCGTGCCGCATTCCGCAACTCGGGATGCTCCTTGAGTTCGGCGGTGACGAGGTCGAAGAACTCCTGCTGATGGCGGATCCGGCTTGGCTCTCGTACGGGATTCCATCCTTCGTAATAGAGGCCGCGGATAACCATCGGTAGCTGCGCCCCCAGATGCACGGCATTTTCGAGTGGCAACCGGTCGCGCAATGTATGCAGGACTGCCCGCAACGCTGCGAACGCCGCCCGCTGATTGGGAAATCCCAGCCCGTCAGTAATGTCATTGAGCCATTCGTGGGTTTTCTGGATCGTGCTGTCGAGTACTGGAACGCTACTCATCATCATTCTCCTGCTTTGCGTCCCTATCTCATCTCGGCGCGGGATCGTCGTCGTTGATCCATATCAAAGGGAGCGCTCCGGCATCGGCGGCGTCGCGCGGGCAAGCAGATCAGTCACCTCGGCATCGCTCAGCTGATGGAAATCGCGATAGTAGAAACCGATTGCCCCGAGCATGGCCGGCGCCTCGAGGCAGACGACCTCATCGGCTTCCTTGCCCAACGCAGCGAGGGTTCCCGGCGGCGCTACCGGGACAGCGAGTACCAGATGGGCGGGGTTGCGCTGGCGCACCGCCTGGAGTGCCACCCGCATTGTCGCTCCGGTAGCGATCCCGTCATCGACGACGATCGCGGTATGTCCAGCGACTTCGGCTGCTGGCCGGCCCGCGCAATAGCTCTTGCGGCGCCGTTCGATTTCGTCGAGTTGGCGCGCTGTCTCCTCCTGTACATAACTTTCCGGAATGTCCAGTGTGCGCATTAAATTCCGATCGATGAAGGTCTCTGGGCTGGCTCCGTCGGTGACGGCGCCGACAGCAAGCTCCGGCTGCCAGGGCACTCCGATCTTGCGCACGAGCACGATGTCGAGCGGCGCGTCGAGCGCCCGGGCAATCTCGAAACCGACGGCAACACCGCCACGCGGCAGCGCTAAGACCACAGGCCGGCTATCCTTGAGATGCACCAATTTCGTCGCCAAAAGGCGCCCAGCCGCTTCGCGATCTGCGAATTTCATATTTTCGCCTCCGTGCAATGCATCGAGAACCGATCCGTTTCCGAAGCGCAGCCAGCAAATATTTCGGCTCGGGAGCGGCAGACCGATCCGATCGTGGTCAGCAGCCGCTGTCACGGCCGGCTCGCCGGCCTCCTTGTCGGAAGCGGCGCGCGGAAGGTCATCAGCCCCGCCCTTTGCCCAGTCGTCGTCGTGCGCTAACCGCTTCCGTCGCGCCCCTTCGCGCTTGGATACGTCAAATGCGCTCCCACAGCCCGGTTTCCTCGTCGAGACGATCGAGCTCGATCCCGCTGAAGTCAAACCGCGACACGACCCCGACGACCTTGCCATCGTCGACGATCGGCAAATGGCGGTAGCGGCCATCTTCCATCAGCCGTAACGCTTCGATCGCCATTTTGCCCGGGGGCATCGTATCGGGATCGGGTGTCATGACCTCGGCCAGCTTCGTTCCCCCGGCGTGCTTTCCCTCTGCCAGGACACGGTGAACGGCATCTCGGCCCGTGAAGATCCCGAGGAGACGGCGGTCCTCGTCGGTAACGAGCACCGCACCGACGCGGCGGTCGCGCATGCATTCGGCGGCTTCTCTAACCGTAGCACTGGCGGGAAGCGTGACCGGGTCCTGGTTCCTCACGATGTCTGACATTTTTCTCATCTTTTCCAGTCCCTTAAGTGCAAAAAACCGTTAGCGTCTCTGTGCTCGGTTGGTCAGCGGTCCGCTGACCGCTTTCCCGAACCAGATAATCTGTGTTGGCGCGGGATGCTGGGATGATCCAAATCAATTTGCTCCAGGCCCGACTAGAACTTTATCCGAACACCCCGGTGGTGGCTGCGAATTTTCGCCTTCATCACAAAGCTGCCAGCAGCTCGAAAAGCTCCTTACATCACCATAGGTCAGGTCTGCGGTTCGGCATGGTTATTTCACCAATGTCACAGGGACCTGGGCTACCCTGACGACCTGCGTGGCGACCGAGCCGAGGAATAGGTTCCCCAGCCTCCCGAGGCCGCGCGTGCCCATCACGATTTGAGCGGCGCCAACTTCGCGAGCGACGCGGTCGATGGTCTCGGCGGGGGAGCCGATCTCGGCGCGCGTCACAAATGACACCTTCGCTTTGCGGCAGAGGTCGATCGCTTTGCGCAGCGCGATCCGGGACTGGCGTGCCGCAAGGCGCCGGTCAACCTCGATCGTCATCACGCCAGAAATATCTGATATGTCGAGCGTCTGCAGGTTCTGCGCATTGAGAAGGACGATTTCCGCTTCGGTTCTGTCAGCGACCAGCGATATCGCGTGGGCAACGGCACGGTTGGCTGCGGCAGAACCGTCCACAGGCACGACGATCCGGCGCGGCTCGGTCATCGCAATCCCACTGCCGTGGCTGCCCGGTTATGCGGTCGTCTATGCCGGATATCCCACCGTCTGGGCAAAGGCGACGAATTGCCCGGGACCTAACCCCAAGGTCTTCGCCAGTTCATGATAATCAAGAGAAGCGCGGAAAACCGTCGCCAACCCCTCTGACGCACAGAATAGGTAGACGTTCTGGCCGATGAACCCCGCATCGACAGAGGCGTAAAGCCGTTTGTCCTCAGCACTGATGTCCCCCATACGCTCGCCATGCGCGACATAAACGAGGTTCAATGGAGCACTTGCGACGAAACCCTGGGTACCTGTCTTTGCCCTGATATCGTCGCGCAGATAGGGCAGCAGCTTGTGTGCTTTGGGGTCGTAGATCCAGACGCCGTCCGCCATTGCCGTATAGACATCGATCACCATCACATGACGCCAGTACGGCGCAGTGCGGTCGCCTGTGGCGGGACGGTTAATGCCAAAGGCCGCCCACAAGAGATCGGACAAAACCTGCGGCGGCAGCGGCCGTGCCGAGTACTCGCGGATCGAACGCCTCAGTTTTAATGCCTCGAACAACGGCTTGCCGCCCTCACTTCGCGGCGGCGGCAAGCCGAGAGGCTCGGGTTCCCCGGCTTTTGCAAGGCCGGCCAGCCTTGTAAAGGCGGCGCTGGAAATCAACCCGATATTTGCTTCGCGTCGCGTCATCATGGACTTATTTCACGTCAATTGGGATGCTGATCAAGCTACGATTGGCTTCTCAAACTACAATCGATTTCCGCCGCTGCCTTGATCTATATCAACGGGCGTCGCGCCTCGATCTGTATCAATGCCGCTTGATGCCACCCCCGATCACCGGCAACCGTATTGCTGCAGCTCGGATAATCGCGGCTCAAATCGAGGCGCACTGCCGTCATGTCAGGGCAGCGTCCTTGCACACACGGCGAGCGGCATCTTGATGACAGCGTTGATCTGGATCAAGGCGCAGCCCGCAGATCGCGGTAAACGGAGCCGCTCGCAATCCTGGATCACGCTCCAATCCCGCTGTCCGAGAGCGACGGCGAGCTCGCTCAAGCAGATCCGCTCGCCTCGGTTACGCCGGAAAAGTCGGGTCGTGGCGGCTCGGCGGTTCGCGATCGAGTCATAATGCCGTAGGCACTCGGGCTCGCCCCCGGACGATGCGCGTGCCGCAATCTTGATCAGCTCACCGGCTTTGCGATGACGAAAATACCTTGCGCCGGTATGATCTGGATCAATGCCCGCAGCCGTGGCGGAGTGAAACTTGCCTCATGCCGGTCCTCAGCTCAGACATCGCACGCAGTCTCGAAAGCTCGCCGATCTGCTCGAGATCGAGGGCCAATCGAAGGGAGAATTTGATGCAGCAGCCACTCCAAATCACCTTCCGTCACATGGAAACGTCGGACGCGCTTGCCGCGCGTATCCGCCAGCGCGCCGAAGAGCTGGAACATTTCTTTGATGGGATCATATCCTGCAGAGTTGTCGTCGAGTGCAGGCATCCTCGCCAGCAGCAGGGCAATCTGTTCCGGGTGCACGTTGATCTCAAAGTCCCGGGCAGGGAGATCGTCGTGGGCCGCGATCCCGAGGCGCACCACGCGCATGCAGATGCCCATGTCGCGGTCCGCGACGCGTTCGACGCGGCCCGCCGTCTATTGGAAGACTATGTTCGCGATCGCCGCGGCGCGGTGAAATTGCACGCAGTGCCCGACCACGGCCGGGTCGCCCGTCTCCTTCCCGCCCAGAATTGCGGGTTTATCCTGAGCGCCGACGGCAACGAGATCTATTTCCACCGCAACAGCGTTGCGAATGGCGGTTTTGACAAGCTCGCCATTGGCGATGAGGTGCGCTTTGTCGCGCAACATTCCGAGAGCACCGAAGGTCCGCAGGCAAGTACGGTCGTTCCGCTCGGGAAGCATCACCTGCCGCCGACCGAAGTCGTGCGCGTGTGATTCTTCGGTCCGGCTGTCGTCGACAAGGTGCGCTCCGGTGATGGTCCGCTCTATTGCGCGCCGCCGCCCATCGAATGCGTCCAGTGGGAAAATGGGATGATCAAGACCATCCTCGTCCCTGCGACCGGGAGCGCTTCAGATCCATCGGTTTTCGCCTCGGCCTTGGCCGTCGCGCGCGCATTCGAGGCCCATCTCGACTTTCTGTACACCGGCATCGATGCCGTGACGATCGGGGCGATGCTCACCTCGGAAGCCACAAGCGCAAAGTTGATTGCCGATCTGATCGAGCGTGTAGAAACCGGAGCCAATCAGCGCGAGCGGCAAGCAAAACAGCTGTTCGAGAGCTTTTGCCAAAGCGAGCAAGTGGTTGTCGCAGAGACGCCGGCGAGCCGATCGACCCCTTCGGCTGCGTGGGTCAGCGAAATCGATACAGAGCCTGACCGGGTCACGAAATATGGGCGCGCGGCCGACCTAATTGTCATTGGGCGCCCGGAAAGTGGCGACAGCGTCCGGTCGGAAACGCTGCAAGCGGCTCTTTTGAACAGCGGCCGCCCGCTTTTAATCCCCGCTGTTAGCCCGATCACTGCCCTGCCCCCTATCGTCGTCATCGCCTGGAAGGCGACACCCGAGGCCGCCCGTGCGGTCGCCGCAGCGATGCCCTTTCTGTCACAGGCGAAGCAGGTTGTGATCATGACCGTAGCGGAAGGCGAGACCGAGTCGGAGAAAGATGGCGCCTCCCGCCTAATGACCACCCTTCAATGGCACGGCTTTCCAGTCTCGGTGCTTCGTCTGGAGCCGAAGTCGCTTGGCCCCGCCGACACCCTGCTCGCCGCGGCTCGCGAGCAAGGCGCCGTGCTGGTGATGGGCGGCTACGGCCACAGCCGCCTGCGGGAGTGGATTTTTGGCGGCTTTACTCAGCGGGTCCTCCATGGCGCCGAGGTCCCGGTTCTGATTGCGCACTGAAAAAAGGAGGCTGCAACGGACCGGGTTGTGGCGCAAGCTCCCGACTTCCTCGGCTATACGCATGCGTCGCGTTGGCTCGCGATCACCGGCGGGAAGTAGGGCGTGCGCTCGAGCTCAAGAAGACCGGCAACGAGCCGATCCGGCTGCTCGGCGGTCGCGGGCCGGCGTCGGCCGCGCCTGCACCGAGGCGCCCCGCGGCATTCTCTATCATCGCTACCGACTCGACGCGGACGGCACGATTCTCGATGCCCGCCTCGTTCCGCCCTCTGCGCAAAACCAAGGCGTGATCGAAGAGGATCTGCGAGAGGTGGCAGCCGTGGGCCTCGATCTCGAAGAAGATGAGCTGAAAGCCCGAGGCGAACACGGCATCCGCAATCATGACCCTTGCATCTCTTGCGCCGCGCATTTCTTGAAGCTGCGGGTGCATCCCATATGAGCAGCGCCGAGCAGCTTCAGGTGCTTGTGGCAGGGGTCGGCAATCCGGACCGCGGCGACGATGGTGTCGGGCCGACAGTCGCCCGGCGGCTGCGTGGGCGGGTGCCTTCCGGGGTCCGTATCCTCGAACGCAGCGGTGATGCGCTCGCTCTGATCGAGGATTGGAACGGTATCCCCTATGTTATCGTCATCGATGCGGTGGCGTTGATCAGAGAACCTGGCCGGGTCCACCGTCTCGATCTGACGAGAACCCCGCTCCCGTTTGGTTTCGCTCCTCGTTCGACCCATATGTTCGGCATCGCGGGAACCATCGAGCTGGCACGCAGCCTGGGCAGGCTGCCCCTGCAGCTCGTCGCCTATCTCGTCGAAGGTGAACAATTCGAAACGGGGAGGCCGCTGTCGCCGGTGGTCGCCGGAGCCGTCACAGAGGCGGCAGAGAGGATTGTCACGGAGCTGTACGCGATAATCGGGGCCAGTTAGGCAGGCGGAACCCCCCCATGCAGGAGATGGCGCATGAAAATAGCCTTGCTATTCACTGGGAGCGGTCCACTGGTGATCGCGACCTCACACAGCTCGTTGACCGATCCCGGATTTCTCGAAAAACTCCGAGCCAAGGGCATCGAGAAGTTCATTGCATACGAGCTACCGCCGGATCTGGCGAAGGAGAGATACGCGGGGCATTTCGACGTCGTCATGAAAGATCTGCACGAGTCGGACGATCTTCGGGTGCTTGATTTCAACGGTGAACGTGCGTTTCGCCTTTTTCATCTGACCGAATTCGCTAACCCGGTGATGTTTGAGGGCGGCGAACGCTCCCCAGCTTGACCCCCGCAAAAACTTCGATAACGCCACCGGTGTTTACGACGGCTTAGTCCGGAGGACTGTCCCGCGTCAGGTCAGCCACGATCCAACGCCGCGCTTCGGCCACCTCGCTCGTCGGAAAGATTCGTATTTCGCCGGGAACCAGGAACCGGAAAGCGTTGATCGCGAGCCGGACCCAATCGACATCCGTCACGACCGCGATCCGTTCCCAACCCGAGAGATGCCCGATCCCGATGCGAAAATCTTCCCATGCCGCGCCGGCATCCATCCCCGAAAACTCTCGCCCCAGCTCGTAGTAGCACCGGACCTTCTCGCGGCGCCTGAACGCCGCCTCAACCGCCGGAATCAGGGCCTCGTCGTAGTCCCTCTTGGTCACGCGCCCCTTGGCGACGGCCGCCACGACACCGTCCGGGAAGCCTTCCAGCATCTCGATCATGATCCGTTCCCTCAGTTGGTTAGGGGATGACAGTCACCGGCAGCGGCGCGAGGCTCACGAGCTTCTGCGAGACGCTGCCGAGCAGCAGGCCGGCAACTAGTCCGGCACCGCGCCGGCCGACGACGATCGCATCGGCCTGTTTTTCTTGCGCGATGTCGATGATCGTCTGTGCGACCTCGCCGGTGCGTGACTCGAGTTGAATGGTGGTGGCGCCAGCGCCACGGGCGCGGTCCCTTGCCTTCGTCAGCGTCTCGGCCGAGAGTGAGTCGAACAGTTCGTCGAGCCAAGCATGCTGCGCATGCGTGAAGCTGCTGAGCAGCCTGTGCGGCAGGCCGCCGATGACGTTGACGATCAAGAGATCGGCGCCCTGGTTCTTTGCCCAGCGCGCCGCATAATCAACCGCGTGATCGGCACCCTCGGACCCGTCCGTCGCTACCAGGCTGCGTTTCATCGTTCACTCCTTGCTACCATCTGATCGCCATGGACCCGCTGCCCGCAGCGGACGGCTCGTCCGTGGCCCGGAACGTGCCCTATTGGCCCACCGATCGGCATAATAGCGAGCTGACCGGGTCGTCGCTGAGCTATCGGCGATATGGGGAGCAAAAGGAAGCCCCGCATGCG
>JBARIB010000190.1:0-1824 GCA_049799535.1 Allostellaceae bacterium
CCCCGACCCCGATCGGCCGCCGCCGGTGACCGAGCCGCCTGAACCGGTGCCGGTGCCGCCCATCGAGCCGCCTCCGCGACCTGTGCGAGATCCGCCACCTCGGCTTGGCGGCCGCAATGGATCGGCGGTAGAATAGCCGCCAGCCGAGTGGGGATCTTTTGAATGGACGCATCGCTTGATCGGGGGATCGCAGCGGGGACGCGCGAGCGGCTGAAGATTCGCGCCGGTGGTCTCACTGGGCCCACTGCGGGATTGGCGCCGGGTAATGTGCAAGCGAACCTGGTCGTTCTGCCGAAGGCGCTGGCCCACGACTTCTTGCGGTTTGCCCAGGCGAACGCAAAACCCTGTCCGGTGCTGGCGGTGTCCGAGCCCGGCACCCCGCATCTGCCGGCTCTGGGCCACGACCTCGATATCCGCACCGATTTGCCGCGCTATCGTATCTGGCGGCATGGTGAGCTTGTCGAAGAGCCGACCGAGGTCTCGCACGTGTGGCGTGACGACTTAGTAAGCTTTGCGTTGGGCTGCTCGTTTTCCTTCGAGCAGGCCCTGATCGAGGACGGGATCGAGCTGCGCCATATGACCTGCGGGTCGAACGTGCCGATGTATCGGACCAATATTCAATGCCGGCAAGCCGGCCCATTTTACGGTCCCCTTGTCGTCTCGATGCGCCCATTGAGGCCAAGCGACGCGATTCGGGCGATTCAGATCACATCGCGCTTTCCCTCGGTACACGGCGCACCAGTGCATATCGGATTGCCGGCGGCGATCGGCATCGCTAACCTTCGGGAACCCGATTACGGGGATGCCGTGCCGGTCGAGAGCGATGAGCTTCCAGTGTTCTGGGCCTGCGGAGTCACGCCGCAAGCGGTAATAGCCCAGGTCAGGCCGGAATTCTGTATAACCCACGCGCCTGGCTCGATGCTGATCACTGACCTGGTCAATTCGAAGCTGGCGAGCCTTTGACGGCAGCTTTGCGCTGCCGGGGGCCCGCTTTGCTTTGGGATCAGGCTGGGATATGACAACTCCAGAGCGGGGCCCAAATTCCAAACTGTTGGTCGATCGCATCGAGCGGCTGATCCAGGTGGATGTCGGCCGCAATGTCGCTGCGTTGTTTGACGCGGCAAGCGGCGGCTTGTGGGGTGCCGCTTCCGCTCTAGCGAGGGCGCCTGAGCTTAGAGTTGGATTGATCACAGGGTTTTACGTTCCGCTCGGCACACCGCCGGCGGCTGAGACCGATGGGCCAGTCGGTACGGCGTTGCTCGCCAAAGGGCTCGAAGATGTCGGGGTAACTTGCCGGGTTGCTACCGACGAGCCCTGCCGTAGCGCATGCGCCGCCGCCTTGATCGGGGCAGCGGTGCCGTATGTCTCGGTCGACGCCGCAGATGTAGCGGAGATAATCGAGTTATGGCGGCGCGAGCGGATAACGCATGCGATCTCGATCGAGCGTTGTGGGCGCAGCGCTGACGGCGCGCCACGCAATATGAGAGGCCTCGACATCAGCTCTTACACTGCGCCGCTCGATGAGCTGTTCACTGCCGGGCCGTGGGAGACAATTGCCGTCGGGGATGGCGGAAACGAAATCGGCATGGGCTCATTGCCTCGCGAATTGATTGTGACCCGTGTCGAGCACGGCGAAACAATCGCCTGCGTGACTCCTGCACGGCATTTGATCGTCGCGGGTGTCTCGAATTGGGGAGCATACGCGTTGCTGGGAGCGCTCGCTGTCTTGCGTGCGGACTGGCGTCCGAAGCTGCTCGGCTGCCTCGACGAAACTCTCGATCGCGCAGTCCTGGAAGCTACGGTCGAACATGGGCCGGCGGTCGA
>JBARIB010000191.1:0-4899 GCA_049799535.1 Allostellaceae bacterium
CCGGCTGGCTCTGATCGAGGATCAAGCGATCGAGCTGTTGCTCTGCATCGACAGCACCGATCCAGCCGGCAAGCAGCGCCGTGGCAAAATCTCCATTGTCCCGCGCGATCGAAACGAGCGCTATCAGCACATCCTGGTTGGTCGGATGTTGCCGATGTGCCTGCTCCAGAAGTGCCAGAGCATCACTGTGGGCGCCGGTCGAGTTGAGCGCGACGGCGTAGACATACGCATAGCGGGCGTTGTCCGGCGCCAGCTCATGCGCCCGACGCAGGAAATCCAGTGCCCCGGTATAGTCGTGCCGGCGCACCAGCGACAGGCCGAGAGCATACCGCACATCGGCATTGCCGGGCTCCAGCGTCATTGCCTGTCTCAGCAATTCCTCTCCCTGATCATCCGTGCCTCGTGCGCGGTCGAGATCGGCGAGGTTGACCAGTGCCGGAACGAAGGCCGGATCGAGACGCAGCGCTGTACGATATTCCTTCTCTGCCTCGGATGGCTCTTGGCGGCGCAGGTCCAGGAGGCCGATGTTTAAGTGCACCTCCGGCCGCTCGACATCGACCAGCTCGGCGCCGATGAGTTCGGTGGTGGCCTTGACGAAGGCCGTCTGCTGCTCTGGCGTCAAGGCCAACAGATCGGTTCCGGCCAATGCCCGGGCCGCTTCGATCCGCACGGCGCGAATGGGATCGTTGAGCAGCGCGGCAACCGCTTTGATAATCGACTGTGTTGGAGCGGTCGGCAATGCGTGCGGCGTCGCCATTCTCACCAGTGGATCCGGATTGGCGACGGCCGCTTTGATCGCCGGCTCCGAAGTAGGCGTCACATACGGCCCGAGCAGCCGCAAGGCGCTCGCTCGGACGATTGCCGGCTGGCTCTGATCGAGGATCAAGCGATCGAGCTGTTGCTCTGCATCGACAGCACCGATCCAGCCGGCATGCAGCGCCGTGGCGTAGTGCGGGGTCTTCTGTCGCCCGCCGGGATACCACTGCGCAATAATCTGCGCCGCCCATTCGGCCGCCCGGTGGGTGTGGCATTGCGTGCAGGCGTTCGGCGTACCCAGTGAAACCGACAGATCCGGCCGCGGCACGCGCAAGCTGTGATCGCGGCGGACATCGACGACCATGTAGGTCTTAGTCGGCATATGGCAGTCGACGCATTGAGCGCCGGCGCTACCAGGTTGATGGTGGTGGTGCTCCGCCACATCGAACTTAGCCGGTGAATGGCACTGGCCGCACAGTGCATTGCCGTCGGCGCGGAGCTTGGCGGTATGCGGGTCGTGGCAATCGGAGCAGGTGACACCGGCATGAAACATGCGGCTCTGCAGGAACGAGCCGTATTCATAAACTTCGCCGTCGATTTGCCCGTCGACGTGATAGAGACCAGGCTCGAGCAGCGCCGGTAGATAGCCGTCGAGGTAGGGCTCACCCGGCGTCGGGTTCTTGGTGATGATTTTGCCGCGGGAATGACAGGCCGCGCAGGTGTCGATCTCGGTCGAAGCGAGTGTCTCGGTCCTTCGAGCGATGCCGGTATTCGGGTTCATCTGCCAATGGCCGTGGTCAGTGGGCTTCAGCCAATTGGTCAGACCCATCCTGTCGGTACTTCCGGTCGGCCCCTTCTCGCCGGAATTGGCCCACGCGATGTGGCGCGAACCGGGTCCGTGGCACGCCTCGCAGGAGACGTCGACATCTGTCCAGCTCGTCGCGTAGCTATTGGTGGTGAGGTCGTAGTTCTTCTGCAGGTTGGTCGAGTGGCAATCGGCGCATTGGTAGTTCCAGGTCTGGTCGCGTCCGGTCCAGTGCAGCAGGTCTCCAGCTTTGAGTTGCTGGTCCGGATAGAGGTGGAACCAACGCTGCCCACCCAAACCTTTCGGCCGGCTGTCCCAGGCGATTCCCAAAGCCTGCAGCCGCCCGCCCGGCATCGCAATCAAGTATTGCTGCAGTGGATAGACCCCGAAGGTATAAGCGATCGGATATTCGTGCAATGCGCCGTCCGGACCGTCGGTGCGCACCATGAATTTATCGTCGTCACGAAAGAAGGTTGTCGTGACCCCGAAATGCTCGAACTGGGCGCCGTCGAAGTCGCCCAGGACATTCGCCGATGTGGCGGGCTGCATCGCCAGGGCGTGGTGCGAGGCTTTCCAGGATCTTACTTCGGCCGCATGGCATCCGGAACAGACCTCGCCACCGACATAGCTCGCCGCTTCGTTCGGCTGGGCCCCGAACGCAACCCACGGCAGGCTCAGCGCCAGTAAGGCGAATGTCGCCCCATACCGGAAGCAGGTTTTCATCTCTCTAGTCCGGAAACCGAAAGCAGCGCTTGACCGCTCCGGAGGCTGGCGTAGGACGAGGGCGGGCGTTATGAGCTTTTGGATTGAGGGCCAGGGGCACCGGCAAAAAACCCGACCGGCGCCCCCTATCCGGCCGGGCGGGGCTATTTGTGGGTGCCCTCCTGCAGCTGCCGGCCAATATCAGCGAGTACATCTGACCTGGACATCACAGAAGCCCTCCATCGGCCGCGTGCGTAGCAGCCTGACCCGGAAAGCTCTCAGTCAGGTCGAACACGATCTGATCGTATTGCCAAAGCCGCTCGAACAGCCTGCGCACCGGCTCCTTGTCGTCCGCTTCCGCGGCTGTCCGTACGATCTCATCGATCGAGCGGTTGCCGTCGATTGCGGCGAAGACCCGCTCCTGTGCCGCATCGATCGGAAAGGCGAGGTCGGGATAGGTGTGGGCCCGGTTGATCAGGACGGCCACCGAGCCGGGGGGCGCCCGGTCGCGGATGCACAATGTCCAAGGCAGACGCAGCGGAACGTAGCGGCGCCAGGAATCGCCCTCGAATGTGCTCGGTTGACTCTGGTCGGGGCGATCGTCGCGGTAGGCGATGAAGTTGTGCTTGGTCATCGTCCCCCGCAACAGCTCGACTGCGGCGTGCTGTAATGGCGGCGGCAGCGAGGCGAGACGCGCTGCGTGCGGCATGCTCGCGATTGCTCCGCATTGCGGCAGATAGGGAGCCTGCTCGAACCAGCGTCCAAACGACAGGCCGCAGCGGTCCAGCCAGGCATAGAGCTGCGGCACGGTGTAGGCGCGATCCTGAGGGTGGAGCAGTGCGTCGGCAAGGGCGTCCGGATTTCGGAAATCCTTCGCCCGGCGCGCCACACCGGCGATCGGATGGTCGGCAGACAGCGCAGCGATCGTGGCGCCGAGGTCTCGCAATTCCTCATTCGTGGGGCCGACCCCGAGCAAGCGGCAGTAATCCTGTATCATGTAGATGCCGGCACGCCCGTATGGCGCGTAGACCATCAGTTGCATGGCGCCACTGCGCGCAAGGACATTGCGCAGTGACCGAAGGCCGGTATCCGGGTCGGCAAGATGGTGGAGCACGCCGGTACAGACGATCTGGTCGAATGTCTGGCCGAGCTCGCCGACCTGCTCGATCGCGAGTCGATGGAGATTGAGATTCCCCAGGCCATATTTTTGCTGAAGATCGCGCGTGTGGCTCAAGCTCGTTTCGCTGATGTCGATCGCAGTTACATGAGCGTCAGGCTCGCGGAGCGCATAGGTGGCAGCCTGGGACGTTCCACAGCCGGCGACCAGGATCTGCCGATCTGGCCGCTGCTTCTCGGTCGGCCGCAGCAATAGCGAAAGCGCCCGGCGCCGATCCGGGTTCCGGTAGAGCTCGCGATGCCGATCGAGGTTGCCGATCGGCGCCGGATACGGGTGGCCCTCGTAGAAAGCGCGCACCACGTCGGCCGGATCGGTGGGCACCGGTGTTTTCGTCTGTTCCGGAGCCATGTGCGTCTGTTGGCGCCTTCCTCTGGGCGCCGGCCGGAGAACCCGGCCGACGCCCGCCGATTTGGCTAGGTTACGTGTGGTGACTCTCCTGCAGCCTCCGGAGCACGTCGTCGAGGTTGAAGCTCGCGGCCTTCTGGCGCTGTGGGAACTCCCTGAAAGTCTGCAGGAACTCCCCGACGTAGGCCTGTGCCGGCACCAACAAGTAGGCGTGATCGACAAGCCAATCGTAGTAGGTGACCGACGTGATGTCGGCGCGCTCGAAGGGGTCCGTGCGGAGATTAAAGATCTTTGGCACGCGAAGGGTGACAAACGGCTCGGACCAGACGCGCATCGTGCCGGGCTGCCGCTGTTCCGCGAATACCAGCTTCCAATTGTCGTAGCGCAGCGCCACGACCTGCTGGTCGTCGTTGCAGTAGATGAACGAGACCCGTGGGCTCTTCTCCGCCTGGCCGGTCAAGTACGGCAGCAAATTATGGCCGTCGAGGTGGACCTTGTAGGTCATGTCCCCGATCGAGTAGCCCTTCAAGAGCTTGTCGGTGACGTCCGCGTCGCCGGCCATGGCGAGGAATGTCGGCAGCCAGTCGTGATGGGCCACGATCTCGTTCGACACGCTGCCCGGTTTGATCTTGCCGGGCCAGCGGACCACGCACGGCACCCGAAAGGCACCCTCCCAGTTGGTGTTCTTCTCGTTCCGGAATGGCGTCATCGCCCCATCGGGCCATGAAAACATATTTGGACCGTTATCGGTGCTGTACATGACAAAGGTGTTGTCGGCGATGCCGGCATCGTCGAGCGCCTTCAGCACTTCGCCGACGTTCTTGTCGTGGTCGATCATCACGTCGTGGTATTCGCTCTGCCAGCGGCCCGCCTGGCCCCTGCTCTCCGGCTTCACATGCGTGCGGAAATGCATGTGTGTGAAGTTCACCCAGAGAAAGAAGGGTTGGCCGGCCTGAGCCTGCCGCTTGATGAAGTCCACGGAACGGCCGGCGATGTCGTCGTCGATCGTTTCCATGCGCTTCTTGGTCAGCGGGCCGGTGTCGTGGACGGTCTGCTTGCCCAGCCTGCCGAAGCGCGGGTCGATCGTCGCGTCGTCGGTGTCGGTGGCCTTGCA
>JBARIB010000192.1:0-2980 GCA_049799535.1 Allostellaceae bacterium
GGCGGTACGGAACTATACCGGCTACTGCAATCCGGAAGTCGATAAACTGATCGACCGGCAATCGGCCGAGCCCGACCGCGAAAAACGCAAGCAGCTGGTCTGGAAGATCGAGAGGCGGTTGGCCGAAGACGGCGCCCGCCCGATTATCTTCTATCCGCGCGGCGGCACCTGCATGCAGCCCTATGTCAAGGGGCTCGTGACGATGGTCAACAGCATCTACAACGGCTACCGGATGGAAGACGTCTGGCTCGACAAGTAGCGTGGGTTTCTGTCATTGCGAGGAGCGCAGCGACGAAGCAATCTCGGTCAGCCGAACTCGCTCACCGAGATTGCTTCGCTGCGCTCGCAATGACCGATGAAACAGGGGGACAAGGAAATGGCATGCAAACAGCGCGCCGCGGCGGCGAGTGCGTTGCTGATCGCGATATCGGGCAGTGGAGCGGCGTTCGCGCAAAAGCCGGGCGGTATCTTGCGCGTGCACGTCAACGACTCTCCGCCGAGCATGTCGATGCACGAAGAAGCCGCTTCCGAACCGGCGCGTGTGACAATGGGATTGTTCAACAACCTCGTCATGTTCGACCAGCACGCCAAACAAAACAGCATGCAGTCGATTGTACCCGATCTGGCCACCGGCTGGTCCTGGAGCGGGGAAGGGACCAAGCTGACCTTCCCATTGCGCCAAGGCGTCAAATGGCACGACGGCAAGCCGTTCACCGCCAAGGACGTAAAATGTACTTGGGATCTCTTGACCGGCAAGTCGAGCGAGAAGTTTCGTCTCGATCCGCGCAAATCGTGGTACCGCAACCTCGATGAGGTGACCACCAACGGCGACTATGAGGTCACCTTCCATCTGGAGCGGCCGCAGCCGGCCTTTGTCGCGCTGCTTGCTGCGGGGTATTCGGTCGTCTATCCGTGCCACGTGCCGCCGGGCGAGATGCGACAGCATCCGATCGGCACCGGCCCGTTCAAATTCGCCGAATTCAAACCCAACGAACGGATCACGGTGACGCGAAACCGGGATTACTTGAAGAAGGACCGGCCTTATCTCGACGGCATCGAGTTTACGATCATCCGCGATGTGTCGACGGCGAGCCTCGCCTTTGTCGTCGATAAGCTCGATTGGATCGGCATGGCGATCCCACTGCTGAAGAACGTCAAGGGTCAGGCGCCCGGGGCGATCTGCGAGGTGACGCCGGGCAGCGGCAGCCGCAACCTGATCGTCAATCGGGATATGCCGCCTTTCGACAACGCGGATATGCGGCGGGCGATGGCGCTGAGCTTGGACCGCAAGGCGTTTATTGACATCATCAGCGAAGGCCAGGGCGACATCGGTGGGGTCATGCAGCCTTTGCCTGAAGGCGTTTGGGGAATGCCCCAGGCGGTCCTGAACGCGCTGCCGGGCTATGACCCCGATGTGCAGAAGAACCGCGCCGAGGCCCGCCAAATCATGCAGAAACTCGCGTACGGCCCCAATAATCGACTGGGGCTCAAGGTATCCACGCGCAACATCCCGCCTTATCGTGATCCGGCGGTGCTTCTGACCGACCAGTTGAAGGAGGTGTTCATCGACGGCGAGCTCGAGCTGGTCGAGACCGCCAGCTGGTTCCCCAAGGTGCTGCGTAAGGACTACAAGATCGCGCTCAATCTGACCAGTGTCGGAGTCGACGATCCCGATCCGCAATTTTATGAAAACTACGCCTGCGGCGCCGCACGCAACTACACCGGCTATTGCAATCCCGAGCTCGAAAAGCTGTTCGACCGGCAATCAACGGAAGCCGACGAGGGAAAGCGCAAGAAGCTGGTGTGGGAGATCGAACGAAAGCTGGCGGAAGACGGTGCCCGGCCGATCATCTTTCACAACCGCGTCGTCTACTGCTGGCAGCCACGGGTCAAGGGTTGGACGATGATGGTCAACAGCATCATCAATAATTGGCGCATGGAAGACGTCTGGCTCGATAAATAAGTTCACGGCCGGCACTCAAAAGGCCAAGGAGGAAAGAGAAGTGACTCTCGTGTTTCGCGCAGCGCTTGCGACGGCAGTAATACTGGCGGCAACTGTAGGGGCCATGCCCGCCTCGGCGGAAAAGTCGGGTGGCGTCCTCCGGATGCCGATGATCACCAGTCCGGCGAGCATGTCGATCCACGAGGAGTCAACGATCGCGACGCTGGGGCCGATGATGGGGGTATTCAACAATCTCGTCATGTTCGACCAGCATGTGCCGCAGAACAGCCTCCAGTCGATCGTGCCGGACCTCGCTTCAAGCTGGTCTTTGAGCGAGGACGGCAAGGAACTGACCTTCAAATTGCGGCAAGGGGTCAAATGGCATGACGGCAAGCCGTTTACGGCTCGGGACGTCCAATGCACCTGGGACCTGATCAGCGGCAAGTCGAGCGAAAAGTTCCGGGTTAATCCGCGCAAATCCTGGTACCGAAATCTCGAAGAAGTGACCACGAACGGCGACCACGAGGTCACGTTCCACCTGAAGCGCCCGCAGATCTCGTTCATCGCGCTGCTCGCCTCGGGCTGGTCGCCGGTGTACCCGTGCCATGTTCCGCCGCGCGACATGCGCACCCATCCGATCGGCACGGGCCCCTTCAAATTCGTCGAGTTCAAGCCCAATGAATCGGTCAAGGTTACCCGCAACCCGGATTACTGGAAGCCGGGACGGCCTTATCTCGACGGCATCGAGTACACGTTGATGTCCACTCCGGCCACCGCGATCCTGGCCTTCGCCGCCGGCAAGTTCGACCGGTATGCGCAGGGCATCATGTCGATCCCGCTGATGAAGCAGCTCAAGGACCAGGTGCCGAATGCGGAGTGCACGGTCGTGCCGTGGAACATTCCACGCCAGATGCTCGTCAACCGCAGCAAGCCGCCTTTCGACAACGCAGAGCTGCGGCGGGCGATGGTGCTGGCCCTCGATCGCCGCGCCTTCATCGACATTCTGAGCGACGGGCAGGGCGAGATCGGCGGCGCCAT
>JBARIB010000193.1:0-4051 GCA_049799535.1 Allostellaceae bacterium
GCTCGCGCAACCGCGGCTAAATTGCAACCGGCCACCACCGCCGATGTGACGACCGTCAAATTGCCGAATTCGCATGGTAGAACGCCGACATGTGCTGGTCGTGTCTCGTCACCCCCGCGCCGGCGGGAGTCCAGTGCCAACCGCCACGGCCTTGGATTCCCGCTGTCGCGGGAATGACGAGGATCTGCCGGCCTCCAGTATTTTTTCTGCAACAACAACAGGTGCGGCTAGGCGAGGTTCAGCTTTGCTCGCAGTGAACGCGCATCGACCGGGGCGCGGATTTTGGCGTCGTTGTCGAAATAGACGAACACGTCTCGAGCATTACGCCGAGGAGGCTTCATGTCGGGTGCGATCAGGCGGGCGTCATTGGGCTCGAGCCCCTGCGCCCACAGCTTGATGCGGGCCGCCCAATGGTCGAGCGCCTCGTCCGAGTAGCCGCTGGCGTAGAGCTCCTCGGAGCCGTGCAGGCGCAGATAAACAAAATCGGCGGTGATGTCCTCGGCATAGGGCCACTCGACGGAATCGGCGAAGACGAGCGCGATGTCGTGGCGGCGCAAGAGCTCGACGAAGGCGGGATCGAGAAAGCTCGAGTGGCGGATCTCGATCGCGTGCCGCAGAGGGCGGTTGTGCTCGGTGCGGGTCCAGGCGCGACCCGAGAGCCGATGATCGTGCCGCTTGGCGAACACTGCCGCAGCTTCGCTATCTCTCGGTAACAACGAGAAGAAATGCCTGAGCCGCTCCGCCTCAAATCTGAACCGCGGCGAGAATTGCCAAAGGAACGGGCCCAATTTCTCTTCCAGCCGCAACACTCCGGAGCCAAAGAAATTGGCGAGCGGCGTCTCTATATCATTCAACTGTTTGAGATGGGTGATGTAGCGGCTGCCTTTGACGGCGAAGACGAAGCCCTCCGGGGTTTCGTCATACCAGCGGGCGAACGAGTCGGGGTGTTGCAGCGAGTAATGCGTGCCGTTTATTTCGATCGTGTCGACTTGCCGGCTGGCGAAGGAGAGCTCGTCGGCATGCCGCAGCCCGCGCGGATAGAATGTGCCGCGCCATCCGCGGTAGTTCCAGCCGGAAATACCGATGCGTAGCTTCCCCGCGCCGCTCACACCGCGGCACTGCTACGGCAATAGATTGTGAAGACGGCTGTCAGTGGAGTTGATCGAGCCCGAGACGCGGGATTTCGATCGCGGGGCAGCGGTTCATGACGACCTTGAGGCCGCGGGCCTCGGCGCGCGCGGCAGCCTCGTCGTCGCGCACCCCGAGCTGCATCCATACCACCTTGACGCCGGCCGCGACCGCCTCGTCCACGGCGGCGCCCGCGAACTCGGAGCGGCGGAAGATGTCGACCAGGTCGATCGGCTCGCGCACATCGGCCAGTCTTGCGTAACAGGTCTCGCCATTGATCGTCCCGCCGGTGGCATTCGGGTTGACCGGGATCGTGCGATAGCCACGCCGCTGCAAATACGCCATCACACCATGGCTTGGGCGCTCGCGCCGCGGGCTGGCGCCGACCACCGCAATCGTTCGTACGGTCGTCAGAATGTCGCGCAGATACGCGTCGGCATAGATCTCGTGATCCACTTGCCCTCACCGGTCCTGCCACACGGGTTCGCGCTTCGCGAGAAAAGCGTCGATGCCTTCGCCGGCGTCGTGGGCCAGCATGTTGGTGGTCATGATTTCGGCGGCATAGCGGTAAGCGGAAACGAGGTCGAGCTCGGCCTGGCGGTAGAACGCCTCCTTGCCGATCTTGACGATGAAAGCCGATTTGCCGGCGATCTGCCCGGCGAGCCCGTCGACCGCCTCGCGCAGTCCGGCGCGCGGCACCACCCGATTGACGAGCCCGAGCGCGCGCGCCCTCTCGGCATCGGTGAGCTCTCCGGTCAGCAGCATCTCCATCGCCGCCTTGCGTCCGACAGCGCGCGACAGCGCCACCATCGGCGTCGAGCAGAACAGCCCGATATTGACCCCTGGCGTCGCAAACCGCGCTTCCTCGGCGGCGACCGCCAGATCGCAGGTGGCGACCAGCTGACAGCCGGCAGCGGTCGCGATGCCGTGGACCTCGGCGATCACCGGCTTTGGCAATCGCACGATTGTCAGCATCAATTCGCTGCACAATGCGAAAATGCGCTCATAGGTCTCGCGCCTCGGGTCCTGGCGCAGCTCGCGCAGATCGTGACCGGCGCAGAACGCCGGACCGGCACCCGCGATCACAACCACCCGCGTTTCCGGGTCTTTGCCGGCGCGGCCGAGCGCATCGACCAGCATTTCCATCAGCTCGACCGAAAGGGCGTTGCGGGCCGCCGGCCGGTTAAGCGTGAGGCGCAGCACTCCGGCATCGCGCTCTTGCAAGAGGATCGCGGAAACCTTGGCGATATTGGATAGAGCCGTCATTTTCGACCTCTTGTTACCCTCTTAAAATTGGACCGTGGCCGCTGCGGCGGCAATAAGCATTGCTTGACCCTCGGCGGCCGATCGCTTACATCAGCGGCTTTCGCGGCAGGCGCGGTCCCGGCCGCGTGTGCATTTGCGCGTCAGATAATGAAAACCTTCTCAGCCAAGCCCTCGGACATCGATAAGAAGTGGCTACTGATCGACGCCGACGGTCTGGTGCTCGGCCGTTTGGCTGCGATCGTCGCGACCCGCCTGCGCGGCAAACACAAGCCTTCCTTCACGCCTCATATGGATTGCGGCGATAATATCGTTGTCGTCAACGCCGAAAAGGTGCAGCTGACCGGCAACAAGCGCAAGGACAGCATCTTCTACTGGCACACTGGGTATCCTGGCGGCATCAAAGGCCGCAGCAAGGGCGCCATCCTCGAAGGCAAGCACCCGGAGCGCGTCGTCATCAAGGCGGTCGAGCGCATGGTGCCGCGCGGACCGCTTGGGCGCCGGGTCATGAAGAACCTCAGGGTCTTTGCCGGACCCGACCACCCACATGAAGCGCAACAGCCGCAGCGGCTCGACATCGCAGCGCTGAACCGCAAGAACAGAGTCTAGCCATGGCCGACGACGATCCGCCGACCCCGCAACGCCCGCAGACCTTTCAGGGCTTGGCGAGCTTGCGGCAAGCATTGCAGGCGCGCGCTACGCCGGACGCCGGGGCGCCGGTCCCGTCCGCGGCGGTGCCCGAAGACATCAAGCCCAAGCTCGACGAGTTCGGCCGCGCCTATGCCACCGGTAAGCGCAAGAACGCCGTGGCGCGGGTGTGGATCAGGCCCGGCGCCGGTCGCATCGACGTCAACGGCCGCGAGAGCCCGACTTATTTCGCGCGCCCGGTGTTGCGCATGCTGATCAACCAGCCGCTGGTCGCGGCCAACCGGCTCGGGCAATTCGATGTGTGGTGCACGGTGAAGGGCGGCGGGCTCTCGGGTCAGGCCGGCGCGGTGCGTCACGGCATCAGCCAGGCACTGACGCGCTATGAGCCGGGCCTGCGACCGCTATTGAAGAGCGAGGGTTTCCTGACCCGCGACAGCCGCGTCGTCGAACGCAAGAAATACGGCAAACGCAAAGCGCGGCGCAGCTTCCAATTCTCCAAACGCTGACCGGCCGGTCCCGGGTCTAGGGCGGCCCGAGCCTAGTACCTGGTTGCGTAAATTGGCGTATGTCGTACCCATCTCGCTTCGGCATCCTCGCTCGGAAGGGACGACAAATTTTCGTCGTCCCCGCGAAAGCGGCTGTAATGCAATTCCGGGGATTGGCTAGTGCGCCTTTCCTCGTCGTTCCCGCGCAAGCGGGAACCCAGGGATTTCAGTCACTTGGCCCTGGGCCCCCGCTTTCGCGGGGGCGACGATTGGAGAATGCTGCCGATTTGATTACAGCCTCTTGCGCGGGGACGACGAACAGGGTGGAGTGCCGCACGCTAATGTTCGCAACGAGGTACTAGGCCGGCTCTTATCGAAGCAGGCGACAAGCGCGGGGTATCAGGCGCCAAAGCGCGGATGAACTGCTGGTTGCCGATCGGATGGAGCAATTCTGATGAAGAAGCGGATCGATGTCGCTGCCCTGACCCCCGTAGTCGGCACGCTTTATCCGTCGCCATTCGATGAGC
>JBARIB010000194.1:0-15361 GCA_049799535.1 Allostellaceae bacterium
CCCGTGCCCTCCGCAACAGTAGCTCACGTCCGCACACAACGCGCGCGACCGAATCATCCACTGGCCGGACGATCGGCCGATCGTGGACAATGAACAAGTCTGCAATTCCGCCCAGCCGCTCCAGCGCGTGTTGCTCGTCCGAGACGATCGGCTCATCGCTGATGTTGCCGCTAGTGGCGACCACGGGAAAACCGAGGTCCCGCATCAGCAGGTGATGCAGCGGCGTGTAGGGCAGCAAGGCGCCGAGCCAGGGATTGCCTGGCGCCACTGCGGCAGCAATGGATCCGCCGATCCGCCGCAACAGGACAATGGGCCGTGCTGGAGCGGTCAGCAAAGCTTCCTCGGCCGGCCTGACACGGCAACTTACCGCGACATCTGCCAGCGAGGGAAACATCACCGCAAAGGGCTTTTCCTCACGTCGCTTGCGCGCCCGAAGACGCCGCACGGCGGCCTCGTCGCGCGCGTCGACGACGAGATGAAAGCCACCGATTCCCTTCACTGCGATGATCGATCCGGCGCGCAGTGCCGCCGCCACGGCAGTCAATGCGTCGTTGCCGCAGCAGAGCGTTGCTCCAGATGCGTTCCACAGCGCAATACGCGGGCCGCAGTCGGCGCAGGCATTGGGCTCGGCGTGGAAGCGCCGGTCGGCCGGATTGTCGTATTCCGCGCGGCAGGCCGGACACATCGCAAAGCGCCGCATCGAGGTCCGCGCCCGATCGTATGGAATGTCTTCGATGATACTGTAGCGCGGCCCGCAATGCGTACAGTTGATGAACGGGTAGCGGTAGCGGCGGTCCGCCGGATCGAAGAGCTCGGCAAGACAATCGGCGCAGGTCGCGAAGTCAGGCAGCACCTGGGCGGTAGACGCGCCCGCCGCATCGCTCGCCCGGATTTCGAACCCATTATCCCAGCGCGCTGTGATCGCGCACGTTTCGACGGAATCGATCGTAGAATTGGCCGGCGGGCTTTCACGGATGTTGCGCACCAGCGCGGCGATCCGCTCGGGATCGCCCTCGGCCTCGACCACGACCCCCTGGCTCGAATTGATGACCCAGCCCGCAAGCCCGAGCAACGTCGCCTGACGGTGGACGAAGGGCCGGAACCCGACACCCTGCACGGCGCCGCGCACGAGGATGCGCAATCGTACTCTTTCGATCGTTCCGGCGTCGTGCGATAGAGCGGGCATCGACATCACGGCTCAGCTCTCAACCTCATCGATGCCGCAATGACCAAATAGGCGCGCCACACCTCAGCTGGGTCGACGAAGTTTGCCTTTCGAAAGTCGCCGCGGTTTGGCCACTCATGCGTAAAATTGAACCCTCTAGGTCAAAATACAAGCTGCCGGCCAGCGTCAGTGAGAGCGATTAGAGCAACCCCACGGAACTCTCAGCAGCCTCAGACAAGCGTCGCCAGCGCTCTACCGATATTCTACTAGAACGCGCATCGGCGCGAGGAGGTAAGGAGCTGCAGAGTATGCCTTTGATCTCTGTGGAGTTGGCCCGCCAGCCAAGGCGATGCGCGTCCGGCGGATAGTTCGCGTTTTGTTGTTGGTTTTCCGGCCAGACTGGCGTGATGGTTGAAGAGCGCCGATGCACGAGCTGGCGCTGAGCCAAAGTATTGTCGACCTCGTTGTCGACTGCGCTCGCAAGGAGGGCGTGCAGGCGGTCACCCGGGTCGTGGTCGAGGTCGGGGTTGCCGCAGGCGTCGAACCGGACGCGCTGCGCTTCTGCTTCGACCTGGTTGCTGCCGACACCTTGGCGCAAGGTGCCGAGTTGGCGATCGAAACGGTTACCTTGCAAGCCCGTTGCCGAAACTGCGCCTACGAATTCGAGCCGGCAAAACTGGTTTCATCTTGTCCGCACTGCGGATCCTATGCCCCGCATCTGCTGCGAGGACGGGAGCTTCGCGTCAAGTCGTTTGACTGCGAGTAGCTCGGCGGAATCGGCGGCGCGCGAGGGTCAAGGGCGTCGGGAGAGGGGGAGACAGCAATGGCGAACACGATGAAGGGGGCGACGGCGCACGCATCCGGAAAGCCTCTGAAATCCGCGATGCAGACGCTTTGCAAGCAGACCCTGAAGCTATGCGCCGGACTTGCGGTTGCAATCATTGGCACGGCACCTTGTCGGGCGATTGACTACCAGCCATTCGACTTCGTTCCGGCAACGCCCGGTACGATCATCTTGATGGGCTACTATGAATACGCCACGCGAAACGAGTTGAACAATACGATCACCGGGACGGTGAAAAACCACACCGGTCTCCAGAGCCAGATCGGAATTTTCCGTCCCCTCTATTACAACCAGGTTCTTGATCACCCTTACCTTCTCGAATTCCTGCTGCCGTTTGGCGTTGAATACAACGGGAAGATCAATGGCCACCGCTTGGACGATGCTTCCGGGGTATCGGATCCCATTCTCTCCGGGACGTTTTGGCCCATCAGTCGACCGGAGCTGAAGACCTGGATCTCGATCTCGGACTGGCTTTCGGTGCCTATTGGCACCTATGACAAAACAAGAGCGCTAAACCTTGGGGCCAACCGCTGGCAGAATGATATTCAGCTGGATCTCACTCAGGGCCTTCACGGCCCTCTGGAGAAATTTACGTTCGACGTGGCGGCTGACTGGATTTACTACGGCAACAATCCCAATGCCGGCACCGGCCACCAGACGCTAAGCCAAGACGACACGTACAACGTCTACACATGGATCAGCTACGACATATCGGATGTCGTACGGCGCGTGGCCCCCTCGCTAGGAAACGGGACTATCTCGGCCGGCTACGCGGGCACTTTCGGTGGCTTTCAGAGACTCGACGGCATTGTTACGGGATCGCAGACCCACGAGCAGCAGATCAGGTTTACCTATCAACAGTTCGTCGCGCCGACGTGGCAGCTTAACCTCTCCCTAAACCATGACGTTTCTGTGGCCGGTCAATTCAAACAGAATTTCGGTTTGCTCTTTCGTGTCGCGAAAATATTCTAGCCACCGCCTCGGCCTTATGGGGGAGAGAGAAATGGTTGATAGCAAGGCTCGGCGTCCGACAACCGCGTGCGGCACCATCAAGATCCTTGCATTCGTCGCGCTCATCGCCGCAACGTGGAGCGGTACGGGCCACGAAGGCGCGAGCGCGGCGGACGTGGCCGAGGTCCTGCAATTCTGCTCCAACTGTCACGGCCCTGACGGCCGAAGCGCTTCGTCGAAGTTTCCGCGCCTTGCTGGCCAGCACAAGGACTACATTATCGCGCAGCTCCAGGACTTTCGCAACGACACGCGCACCGCGCCACACGCGCAGAATTACCTCGACTATCTCACGATGTGGGGCTTGGTCGCGCATTTGAACGATCCCAGCATCGATGCCATTGCCGCCTTCTATGCCTCCCAGCCCCCGGTCGCCGGCGAACCGGCCGTTTCGCCGGAAATCGCCGCCGGCAAGAAGATATACACTGAAGGCATTCCGTCCGCGGGCGTGCCCGCCTGCATCAGCTGTCACGGCGCGAGGGCAGAAGGCAATGACGCCATTCCGCGTCTGGCCGGTCAGTACCAAGCCTATCTCGCCCGTCAGCTGGAGGCGTTCGAGGCATGGGCGCGGCAGAACGTGACGATGCACGCGGTTTCGATGAACCTCACCCCTGAGCAGATTAGTCAGGTCACCGCCTATCTATCGACACTGTGAGGTAGCCCCAGCCGATGGGGCGATACGGATCCGGCCCCGGGTCAGAACCGGACACGGTTCCCGACACCCGGCATTCAGCCCTCGACAAGCCAGGGCGTTGCCTGCCTCCCTCCTCCGCTGACCCAAGTGGCCAGCGCCGCCGCTGCTAGATTACCTCATACCCGACTTGAACAGTCAGTGAGGGGGCGGCGCCGATAAGTAGTTGATTTATTGAGGTCTGATTGACGAATTTTCAGGCCTCGTTCAATATTGTAGTGGAACATTTCCAATAGAATGGGGATTTTTGCTTGATTTTATCGGCGATGTTGCGGACAACGAGTCGATGTTTGTCCGCGAGAAGACGGCGCGAGGCCACACCTACCTCTACCTCGTCGAGAACGCGCGCGACGGCTCTCGCATCCGCCAGCGGATCATTCGCGCGCTTGGCCGCAAGGACGTGTTGATCGCGAGCGGCGAACTCGAGCGCCTGGCCGCTTCGCTGGCGCGGCATTGCGATCGCGCCGTCATCCTTTCCGACATGGCGGCCGCCCGCATCACCTGCACGCGCATTGGCGGGCCGCTGCTGTTTGGGCGAATCTGGGAACGGCTCGGCATTGCCGAGGTGCTGGGCGAGCTGCTCCATGACCGCGGTTTTGAGTTTGCCGTCGAGCGCGCCGTTTTTGCCAGCGTTCTGCACCGGCTGTTTGTGTCGGGCTCGGACCGCAGCTGCGACAAATGGATGGTCGACTACCGGATAGCGGGGGTCGACGGGCTGCAGCTGCACCACCTCTACCGGGCGATGGCCTGGCTCGGCGAGGAGATCGCCCCCGCCGCTGCCGGCGCCCTGGCGCCGCGCTGCGTCAAGGACCTGATCGAGGAGCGCCTGTTCGAGCGGCGTCGCGATCTGTTCAGCGACCTCTCGCTGGTCTTTATGGATACGACCAGCCTGGCCTTCTGTGGCGCGGGCGGTGAAAGCCTGGGGGCTCATGGCCATTCGAAGGATCATCGGCCGGACTTGAAGCAGATGATCCTGGCCGTGGTCATCGATGGCCAGGGCCGGCCGATTTGCACCGAGATGCTGCCGGGCAACACCGCCGATGCCACCGTGCTGTTGCCGGTCGTCGACCGTCTGCGCGAGCGCTTTCATATCGGCCGGGTCTGTGTCGTCGCCGACCGCGGCATGATCTCGGCCGCGACGATCGCGGCGCTGGAGGAGCGCAAGCTGGAATACATTCTCGGTGCGCGCGAGCGCAGCAGCGCCGTCGTCCGCCGGCTCGTGCTCGATGACGAAGCGCCGCTGACGCCACTGCTCGTTGAGCGGGTGCGAGGCGAGACCCAGCTCTTCGTCAAGGAGGTCAAGGTCGGCGCGGCGCGCTACATTCTGTGCCGCAACGAGGCCGAAGCGGAACGCGATCGCAGCGAGCGGCAGGCCATCGTCGCCGGGCTCGCCAAGCAGCTGGCGCGCGGCGACAAGGCGCTGATCGGCAATTCCGCCTACCGCCGCTACCTGCGCCGGACGCCGAGCGCCAACGGCAAGCCCGGCCCGGCCTTCGAGATCGATCCCGGCAAGCTGGCCGAGGAGGCGCGCTACGACGGGCTCTTCGGGCTGCGCACCAACGCCCGGGTCACGCCGCTGCAGGCGGTGTTGCGCTACCGCGATCTGCTGCAGGTGGAAGATCTGTTCCGCCGCGCCAAGGCGATCCTGCGGACGCGTCCGATCTATCATTCCTCAGACGCCGCCATCCGCGGCCATGTATTCTGCTCGTTCCTCGGCCTGATGCTGCAGAAGGAGCTGGCCGATCTGTGCCAGAGCCATGGCCTGGTGATCGAATGGGCCGATCTACTGCGCGATCTCGATCGCCTGCAGCAGGCGACGATCGAGAAGGACGGCAAGCGCATCACCACCCGCACCGCGGTCGCCGGCCAGGTCGGCAGCGTCTTCCAGGCCGCCGGCATTGCCTTGCCGCCCAATCTCCACGAACGCGCCGCCTGATCAAGCCGCCACACCGGGTGTAGTGGTAACACCGAAAATCGGGCGCGTAACCGATTGCAACAACGTTGCTTTCTCGCAGGCACTGTTGAAGTCGGGTCTAGCTCTTACCGCGTGTTGTCGCGGGGTTCGCCGCCTTTATGGCCAGCCTCGACTGCAATTTCCGTGTGCCTTTCTTTGCCGCGCCCGACCGTGCCTCCGCTCTTGCCGGCGGGCTGCCGTCCCTTCAGCAGGTCGCCCTGCGCGCCACCGGCTTGGCCGCCCTTGCCGGGGATGTCGCGCCGCAATTTCTCGTCTGTCCCGGGTTTCGAACTCTGAGATTTCTCTAGATCGGCCATGATAAAGACTCCGCTGATCCTAGTGTTCGCCAGCTGATCCAGGTGCGCTGTACAGTGGCGCACTAGGAACAACCCTTCTCGAAACGGAGCGGTTCCTCAGAATTCTTTGCGAGCAGTTGTTCTCGCCAACCTCAAACATTAAGGTGCAAGGAGCCAGCGGGACGGGACAAGCGATAGGATTGATGTTGTTACGACGGCGATTTCAGCTCACATGGATCACATGGATACCCCTACTTTGTCCAAGCTTCGCACGTGGTTGACCGAAGCCGGTCTCGCCGGCAAGAGCGAGACCGCGCTGCTCGACGGCTTCTGCCGGCGCGCGTTCAACGCCGGCCTGCCGATCGCCCGCGCCATCATGATGATCGATACGCTGCACCCGGTGCATGAAGGGCGGGCCTTCTACTGGCGGCGGGAAGCCGGGCAGCCGCAGACCGAGCTGCGCGAATACGGCCCGACCGACGCGGGGGAGGCGGCCGAGGCCTGGCGCCGCAGCGCCTTCTTCCACCTGCTGGAGACCGGCGGATCGCTGTTTCGAGTGCGTTTTCACGCCGGCGAGACCACCGATTTCGTGACCTTCGGCCGAATGCGGGACGAAGGGATGAGCGAGGTCGTCGCGACGGTCACCCGGTTTGCCGGATCGGGGGCGATCGGCGAGATGGATTGCCTCTATTCCTATTGGGCGACCGATCATCCGGACGGCTTCGAGGACGGGCATGTCGAGGCTCTTGCCGGCCTGATGCCGCCGCTGGCGCTCGCGGTAAAATGCGTTTCGCTCACGCGGATCGCCGGGACGCTGGTCGAGACCTATCTCGGTCGCGATGCCGGCCGCCGCGTCCTCAACGGGCTGATCCGGCGCGGCGTCGCCGACAGGATCAGCGCCGTGCTGTGGTACAGCGACCTGCGCGAATTCACCCGCATCTCCGATCAGTCGCCGCCGGAACAGATCATTCCCTTGCTCGACGACTATGCGGAGGCGGTGATCTCCGCTGTCTACGACAATGGCGGCGACGTGTTGAAGCTGATCGGCGACGGCATCCTGGCGATTCTCACCACCACTGCGGCCGAGCAGGCCTGCCGCAGCGCAGTAGCCGCGCACAGCGTGTTGCAGCAGCGGGTCGCCGAACTCAACCAGCGCCGGGCCCACGACAGCCTGCCAACCACAGATGTCTATGTCGGCCTTCATATCGGCGAGGTGTTCTACGGCAATATCGGCAGCGACGAACGGCTCGACTTCACAGTGGTCGGCCCCGCTGTCAACGAGGTCGCGCGCATCGCGGCGATGTGCCGGTCGGTGGAGCGCAACGTGCTGCTTTCTCAGGCGTTCGCAGACGCCATGGCAAGTTCGGAGCGTCGCCGGCTGGTCTCCGTCGGCCGTTATGCATTGCGCGGCGTCGAGCGGCCGCAGGAGCTGTTCACGCTCGATCCGTTCTGGACCGTGTGAGTGATGCCGGCATAAACCTTATATGATCTGCCAAATGGTCGCGCGCGGACGGCCGTATCCCGTCTAGCCGGTGGCATGGTGCGACGCGGACCTCCTGCGATGTCCGCTTTCAGGTCGCTATCAGTTGGTGCTGAGCGGATCTTGAGCACCGAGCTCCACACGCCGGATTATGATTACGCGCCCTAATCATGGCCATCTCTATCGGCGGCGCCGCGTCAGCCATTTCGCGCTAGGCGAAAGTCTCGCGACGGTGCGAGACTGGAGCATGGCCTGCGCCGCGGCCTAAACGCAAGTGAGGTGATCTTATGCCAGAAACGACACCCCGCCGCGCACACCTCATTACGGGTGGTTTTCCGCGCGGTTCGATGGCCGGGCACGACCACGATTATGCCCGGCTGCGATTACTCGGGCTTTTGGCCGAATGCGATGTCCCGGCGTCGGTGGGCAACGACTTTGCGGATGTCGAGAAGTGGCTGCCCGACAGCCGCTTGCTGATCACCTATGTGGCCGGCCCCTATCCCGACGCCGCCCAATGTCGAGCCATACGGGGCTGGCTGGAGGGGGGCGGGCACTGGCTGGGGTTGCATGGCACCAGCGGCGGGCGTGCCGAGCGGGTCGAGGGCATGCGCCAGCGCCGCACCGTCAAGACCGAGCATCATGGCCTCCTCGGCAGCTATTTCCTGACCCACCCGCCAATCTGCAGGATCTGCGTCGAGGTCTCCGCCGCCGATCACCCCTTGACGCGAGGGCTCGGCCCATCTTTCGAAGTCGAGGACGAGCCCTACTTCATCGAGCTGCAGGATCGCGGTTCGAGCCGGATCCTGCTGACAGCGGATTACGGCCCACATGCCGTGTCGCCAGCCATTGGGACCCTTTATCCCAACGACACCTCTCTGCAGCCCGACGGCAAGACCCGCGTGCTCGGCTATACCCGTCAGGTCGGCAAAGGCGGTGTGACCTATTACGCTCTCGGCCATTGCCACAACCCCGCAATCCGTGCTGCGCGGGCCGTTGTGGATCCCGCGGACACGACGCCTCCCACCTTTCGCGGCGCGTGGGAAACCGAGCCGTTTATCGCGTTGCTGCGCAATGCCATTGACTGGGGGGTCTGAGCGCCTGATCCCTGCCGCAAGCGTGCGGCCTGAACTTAGTGGCCGGTTACCGCGTGGGAGAGCCAATTAGCGAGAAGCGCAGCGATCTGCAGGACGAAGATCGGTGGTGCCAGCGTTGCCGGGATCTGTAGCCGCCCGAAGACCGACTGCCAGCGCCTGCTACCAGTGCGAGACGATCTCGTACTCGGCAAAGAGTCCTGGCAACGCCTTACGTGAGACAAGCTTGACGCCGGACACCAGTTCACCGCTGGCGATACCGCGTTCGGCCAGGTCTTCTGCGACCGCGAACACAGGGATCTTACGATTCTCGATCAGGTCGGCGACGTCTCGATCCATTCTTGGTGCTTGCGTCTGTTTCCATTCACCGACTGTCAGGCCCGGTGCCCCTTGCCCAGCTATCGCGTAATTCACGGCGTTGCCACGCAGTACCACCGTGTGTGCGCCCCCCGCGCCCTGCATCGCGGCAAGCAACCACAGGATCGTGTCATCCTGTTCTTCCATCACCGCTCGATAGGCCGACTCGACGATGTTCAATGATTTCTTGGCCATGGCCTGCCTCATTTTGTCGGGATCACGAGGGTATTGTCGGATGAGTCGGTGAAGGCCTGGAAATCGGCGGGCGAGCCACGTCGCGTCCCCGGCACGAACTCGTTCACTCCACGCTCGTCGACGCACATGCCGCAATTTACCCAGTCGACCTTGCCGCCGTTCCTAGCGGCCTCGGCCAGCAGTGCCGCGACCTGATCCTTCGTCGTGGGGTGGTTCTCTTCGGCAAGGTTTTTGCCGTGAACGGGGTTCGGGTGTGGCGATTGGCGGGTGAACGCGAGCGCCGCAGCGCCTTCGTACGCAAACACGTTGATGTCGTGACCGCGTCGGGCGGCAGCATCGAGGATGCGAAACGCAGTGGTCAGGTTCGCCGACTCGTAGGGCGCATCCATCAGCGCGAAGGTCAAGGTTTTCTTGGGCATTGTCCGATTCCTCAGTGCCAGAGAGTTTTGTGACCAGCCGCGAGATGGTCGACGATGACATCGATCGGGGCAGCAGCGACCCCCTCGGCCAGTTTTGAGATGCCACGCTCACCTAGCGAGAAGTCATCCGCGAGCACCTTGACGCCGCTTTGGCAGAGTGCGGACAGGGCAGCGGAGTGGGCTGACGGTCGCGCTGCCAGCACGCCATTCTGGACTAGAAAAAGAGTTACTTCATTACCGGCTGCAACGAGGCCTTTCGACAGTTCATAATAGTATAACACATCGTTCGACTCAAACGGGTCGCGCGATTCGATGAGTAGATAGTTATTCACATTATCTCCTTTGCCGTTAACTCCGCCTATGCATGCAAGACCGGCGAAGTTGGTTTGATGACTTTACGCCGCGGCATCCTGCTGCTTCGCCCTGGCGAGAGCAAGCGTGAAAGGTGACTTTCGTGAGTATCGATCCTTGGTCGGGTGGTGAACCCTTGACTATGACTCCACGATTTGTGGTTCCAAGCTGGAAGCAAAGGCTATGACTTCATCGCGCTCTGGTTCGGGCACTTCAAACGTGTTGAGCGTGACACCTAAACAGCGCATGAAGGCCGCATAGTCGGCCTTTGTAATGCCCATTCCGGTGTGTGCCAATTTCATGTCGCGGCCCAAATAAATAGTCGGTCCTCCGGCGGCAGCCGCGATAAAATCGATCGCCAGTTGGCGTTCACGGTTATTGGTGTCGATGCTGCGGGGGCTCGCCCAAAACCGGCTAAGCAGCGCGTCCGAACGCAATCTCGGCAGCAGATCGTCGACGACTGCAGCGATTGCGTCATACCCGCCCAGGCGGGTGTAAAGAGAAGCTGGTTTTTCTTGCATTGGTGATTTCTCCCTATCTGGTAACTGCTGCGCTCTCTCTTCGGCTGTCTAGCTTCTGGTTACTGGTCTAGAAGTCTGATCTCATCTCCTGGTCGGACAATCCCCTCGACGAGCACGGCACCGTAAAGGCCCGCCTTGCCCTCGTGACCATCCCTGATCCTCCTCAAGATTTCCGGATTGGCCTCAGCCGTGTTCGGATCGAGAGTAATCATTTTGCACCGGGGGTCACGGTCAGTGATGGCGATAACCGCCTTCGTGCCGACCTGAAGCCTGCGCCCGACAAACGCGTTCTCGGCGAAACCGCCCGTGGGCGTCAGGTCCGCATAGATGTTTGCCCGAAAGCGCCGCTTGTCCAAGGTGAAGCCAACTTCGCCGCCAATCTGTTGGACTGTCTGTAGCGAAAAAACCGAGACAGGACGGCAATCGGTGAAAGAGCGGTCTGATCGTAACAGCGACAGTGCATGGGTTCCGTCGAGGCCTTTGGTCAGTTTATTGATCAAGCCGGGGTCATCAATCGCGAGCACCTCCCCTGATGGCGTCTCGATGTCCACTGTGAGATCGGCGGCGCTGGCATAGACCGGATTGAGACCGGGTTCATTGCTTTCGGCTTCCGCTAGATTTGGCGGGCTCACCGCATGCTCCGGGTGCCGGAACCTCGGCTGATACAAAAGCATTTGCTCCTGCTCCCTCCCGGTCAGGAAGGGAAATCCGTCTGGAGCCGCCGCGTCGTGAAAGGCGTACAGGCGATCACCATACACACCTGAGAAGCCCAAAAACGATTGTTTGAGTTCTTCCCCTCGCATGCTCTTGACCGGATAGCGCCAGAGGCTTTCGACTTTTCCGATGACGGTCATGAGCTTGTGCTCCTTGGGGGTCTTTGCGCGAATGAAGGTTGTCAACCGTAGCGTTGAATGATCCCCTGGACCCCCGACAAGCCCTTCTGAAGATCTTCTGCGGTCATTACCGGCACCATTTCGATTTTGGCATTAAGGCCAAAGAAGAAGCGTTCAGCTATTTCCGCGACCTGCGACGACTCCTTCATGTCCACGACAAAGAGACCCGCACGTTCTCCACCTTCGGGGAAATAATAGGCCGCTTCTGGCTTCAGTTCCTCAGCTATTCCTTGAAACACCTTTTCAAGTTTCCCGGTGCGCATGGCATCATTTCCTGCCTCAACGGGAAACGCAAACTTGATCATGACTCGCATTGCTGGTCTCCCTTAACCTATGTTTGATTCGGCCATCGATCTTTATCGCGGCGCCTACCGGGCATATCGCTTTGACGGCTCGCACAGCGAGGTTACGCCTGCTCGGGCTTATCGCCAAGGTGAATGATACCGGACCCCCGATGCCGACCGGGGCTCCAGTCCTCGTGCGACTGCTGCGGTCGACTGCCGTCCTGTTCTCGGCGGGCAATCAACACTTGCACACGCGTTCGCCTCGCCGCTGACGAGCGTTTTTGCCGATCGCATCTGCTTGATCGCGTTGTAGTCGGTCGGGGTGGTGTTGAGTGTGCCGGGGATCAACATCGGCACCGATAGCTGCTCCATGTGCGAAACGCGATCGAGCAGGCGTTCGCGTGTCAACTCGGCGCCGCAACTTTTCAGAGCGTGCACAGGCCTGCATTGCCCATCTTTGCCGAGTCACGGCGGTCTGTCCCGAGTACTTAATATGCCAGTGAGGCGTAATCGGCCGGGTATTCTGGAGCGCCAGGCCGAAGCGTCCTTCGACGTCTGCACTAACCTTCTGCCTCGCCACGTCCACGTGGCAGGTAAAGGGTTATCGTCGTTCCTTGACCGACAACACTGTTAATAGTGACCGTCCCGTGGGACTGTTTTGCGAACCCGTAGACCATACTCAGCCCCAGTCCAGTCCCCTCGCCTGGCTTTTTCGTTGTGAAGAAGGGCTCGAAAACGCGCGACAGCACGCGGGGAGCTATTCCGCCCCCCGTATCAGCAAACGATACTGCCACGAACGAACCGACAAGTTCGTCCGGCTCGCCGTTGAACGCCTGATCAGCCGTCCTAATTTGGAGAGTTCCGCCCTCCGGCATGGCGTCTCGCGCGTTTACGACGATGTTAAGCACCGCCAGACCGGTCTGATTCGAGTCGGCTTCGACCTCCAAAGCAACGGGACTCAGCATCATTTCCAGATTGATTTCGGCTCCCAAAGCCTGCCGCATGAGCTCAATCATGCCTTCTAACGCTTTGTTTATGTCAAACCTTTCCAGATGTAACGGTTGGCGTCTGGCGAATGCGAGCAAGGAATTAATCGATTTCTCGGCGCTCTCTGTCCCTTTTAGAGCGCGATCGATAAGATCTCTCGATCGCGAATCGATTGTTCTGAGTTTCAACAACTCAAGATTACCCGTAATTATGGTCAGTACATTATTAAAATCGTGGGCCACCCCGCCCGTCATTTGACCCAGCGCTTCCATCTTTTGTGACTGCCGAAGTTGGTCCTCGGTCGCAGTCCGCCGGTCCGCTTCTTCTGTCAACCGACGGGCTGTTGCGTACCACTGATCCAGTGCCTCAGCTTCGCGACGCGCATGCCGCGCCGCGGAGGCGGCAATGATGGTCAGTGCCAATGTCGCGAAGGAAAAAAAAGTACCGTAAACGAGAAGGTGCTGATGCCACACGCCAAGAGCATCATTCAGGGCGACGCCATAGCCGACATACACCGGGAATCCATCAACCTTCCGATACGCGAACAGGCGTTCAACCCCGTCAAGCGGAGAAATGCCGCGATATGATCCGGCATCCGCCTGACTAATCGCCCGCATTAGGCGACTATCTGGAGCGAGTCTCGGTGCATCGTAGTTGGGGAAGGGCTCACGAGCCAGGACTGTGCCGTCAGCGCGGACCAACACCATGCTTGACCGGTCCAGACTTGCCACAATGCGTCGCCAGAATTCAATAAAATAGGTTGGCTGGATTGAAACGACAATTACGCCATCGAACTCATTCGAGCGGCTCGTTCGACGGCGTGCCAAATTAAAATTAACAAAGCCGTGCAGTCGGCCGACGATTGGGCCGCTTATAAAATCGCCAATATCTTGACCGCGTAACGTCACGAAGAAGTCTCTATCACTAGAATCGATCGGTAATTCGGGCAAGATGAGGTTAGAATTTTTGACAATTCCTGATGGATCGAGTAACCACAATGAATGAACCTGAGGATAACTTTCGGCAACAGATTTTAAATCTTGACGTAGCTTTTCGGAGCTCGCGATCTCGCCCCAACCCATGCCGCGGATTCGCTCATTAATTTGCGCGGCGACGAGCGCATGTGTCTCGAACACGTTCCGGGCGTGCTGCTCAAAAATGGTGACAGTGTGAAGCACGTCCTTTTTGGTATCGTCCAGCACGATGGTTCTGTCGTGCCAGGCCACACCGACAAAGAGCAGTGCGGGCAGCAGCAAGGCGGCCGCCAATAGCCGCCTAGAGGAAGAAACGATGGCAGTGGTGTTTACCGACCCTGGACCCGTCCATGGATCCGCCGAATTTGCGAGATCGGAGGATCTCGGACGGAAGTGTCTCCCAGCCGGTGCGGCGGGCGCAAAGAGTCGGCATGCGTGACGCATGAGCCACCAAAAAAATTTAGAAAAAGCTGGGCATCGGTTATCGCCAATCGTCAAAAACCCGTCATGCTAAGCCGCAGGTTGCGGCGATGATCTGCATTCGTGTGAATTTCTATTTTCCGTTGAAAGGCATCCTCAAGACGACGCGCAACCTCGCTTCGAACGCGTTCAAATATACTCGGCGGGCGGACGGGTAAGCATCAATGCCGCGAAAGGCGACCGGATCAGGATCGGGGTCAGAGACACGGGACCCAGGACCCCCTCGACCCGCAAGCTTCAGGCATTATCCGGAACCGGGATCCGAGTTTTGCGAAAGCCGGTGAGACGTGAGGCCCTCGCGCAAGCGTTGGCGAGCAATCTGGAGCGGAACAGCGGGACGGGCCTGCGGTTGCGACGCGGCTGGCGCTATCTGCATCATGGGCCGAGAGACCGGGCATTACTCGCTGATGATGCCGCCGAGTGGGACCCAGCGTGCGCCGTCGAACCGCTTCAGTCGCATTTGCTTGATCGCGTTGTAGTCGGTCGGGGTGGTGTTGAGTGTGATACCGGGGATCAACATCGGCACCGATACCTGCTCCATGTGCGAAACGCGGTCGAGCAGGCGTTCGCGTGTCAACTCGGCGCCGCAGCTGTTCAGAGCCTGCACGACCGCCGAGGCCATGTAATAGGCGATCACGTTCGACCAGTCGTTCGGGTCAGTGCCGGGGTTGTAGTTTTTCATGAATTCGGCATAGGCGCGCACCTCTGGGTCGTCCTGCCAAGCCGGGTCGCCCGGCTCTTTCAGGAACTCGGCGGTGACGACCCCGATCGAATGGTCGAAACCGGCGGGCTGCATTACCAGCGGGATCGAAGAGGCCGGATAGGGCACGATGTGCAGTGGATGCCAGTCGATGGCGGCGGCCTTGCGCATTGCCTGCGCCGCGAATTTGGGCAATGCGACGTCGAGCAATGTGTCGGCGCCGGAGGCCTTCAGAGCGACGATTTGCGAATCGACGGTTGGGTCGGTGGCCTCGTATGAGGCCTCCGCGACGACCATTGTCTTTGCCTTGTCCCCGAGTGCCACCTTCAATGTGCTCAGATGATCCTTGCCGTAATCGTCGTTCTGGTAGAGCACCGCGATTTTCGCATCGGGCTTTTCCTTTAGGATGAATTTGGTAAAGCCCCGCGTCTCGCTGACGAAGCTCAGATCGCCGCCCATCGTCCACGGATAATTCTGCGGATCGCGGAAGCGCGAAGTGCCGGTGAACAGAAACATCTGCGGCACTTTGCGCTCGTTCAGATAGCGCTGTACCGACGCGTTAGTGGGCGTCCCGAGCGAGCCAAAAGATGCCGAAAACTTGCTCCTGTTCGACAAGCCGCCGGGTCTGCTCGACCGTTTTGGGCGGGCTGTAGCCGTCGTCGAGAGTGATG